>CAKPST010000029.1 GCA_934183355.1 uncultured Prevotella sp. | reverse complement strand
ATGTGGTAACGAACACCTGGAAGGTCCTTTACACGACCACCGCGAACAAGCACGATTGAGTGCTCCTGAAGGTTGTGGCCTTCTCCCGGGATGTAAGAGTTAACCTCCTTAGAGTTTGTCAAACGTACACGGGCAACCTTACGCATTGCCGAGTTAGGCTTCTTAGGTGTAGTTGTGTAAACACGAACACAAACACCACGACGCTGAGGACATGAATCCAAAGCCGGTGACTTGCTCTTGTCTACGAGCACCTTTCTGCCTTTTCTTACCAACTGTGAAATTGTAGGCATAATTCTGATTTTTAATTTATATATTTTATTTTAATTGTCGAGTTTCATAAACAGCTTTTATCAAGCCGTTTTCGGGGTGCAAAGGTACAAACTTTTCTCGAAACTACCTAATATATAAAATAGCAATATCTTGTTAACGCGCCCAATTTATACTAATACAATATATTTTAACAGATATTTACATTACGAGAATAAGATCTACCTTTCACTTATATAAATAGCTAACCAACTTAGACAGAGAGGGTATGGCATCCTCGCCACACCCTCCCACTCTATCATTTCTTCACCTTTGCGTCGAAGTTATACTCAAAACTGAGCATTACATAATGATGAAACGACTCCGACCATTTCTCTCTTCGCTCGTATGCACTAAATTCACTGCTAAACATTCGTGCCTGATTGAATATATCATTGGCTCTCAACGAGAGCATACACTTATTCTTCATGAACATATAGCTCACCGAAGCATTGCTCATAAGACGATGACGATTCATCTCAGTCGACTGATAACCCGAACGGAACTCGTCCCATATACGTGCCGAGAATCTGAACGGATTAGCTACTACATACACATCTGCACCAAAACTTGTGCTGAATGGCGACATATTGTACGCCCCATCTGAATAGCGATAGCGATACCACTTGAGGTTATTAAACAACGACACTCTCACCTTGTCTGCCTCATACGAGAATTTAAAGTCATCTTCAACACTATTTATGCTCTGACGATTGAGGCACAGTCCTTGGTCGCCATCCACCTGTGTCAGGTAGCCGTAGCCGTATTCTCTACTATAATTGACATTATTCTTCACACGAAACAGCAAGCCGATACCTTGATCATAGAGCGCACCAAACGTATACACCTCACCACCCTTCACGTTCAGCGGCATAGAGCAATAGGCTCCCGTCGCTGAGTTATAACTGTATAGTGTCGCTATCGGGTCGATAGTCTTCTTATAAGAAGCACTCAACTGTAGCGTTATCTGCTGACGCAGCCACAATCTCGTATATCTATACGATGTCGAATAACTGTGCGAGCTCTTCAAGTCGGCATTACCAGTAGACACAAACATCGGGTCGGTTGTGTCGCGCCATCCGAATGTGTCGTACAAACTGGGCTGAGTTGTGTCATATACAAACGACATCTCCATATTTCGTGCACGATTTATCTTCCACTTCACCTTCAACGATGGAGTGAATATATTGGCAGTGCGCACTGCCGTCGTGTCGAGCGAGCCATACCTAAGGTCGCCGTCGTCGCGCACATACTGCCACGATGCAGCCGGTGTTACATTGAAGTTCTTGCTCAACTGTAGCATCAACGACAAGTTTGCCGTATTAGTAAACCTGTGGAGCAAGAAGTCCTTTCTGTTGTCACGATCCTGGATTGATGGACGGTCGCTGCCTGTATTATTATCTTTGTCGCCAGAATACATGTCGCGATGGTCGTGACGACGCACATATTCCATCTCGTCATCTATACTCATATACACCTTCTTGCCAAACCAATAGCCCAGCTTGGCTCGCAGCAAAGTGGCGAGTCTACGCTCCGGACTCTCTTCCCACTGACGCATCGTTTCCGTCAAACCCTCACGCAGATAATCCATCGTGCGGTTGATATGAGATTCGTTCTCTCCTCCCGTCACCTCTGTTTCACCCGAGAGCGATAAGACACCCTTTTTACCTATATAATGATTCCATACATATTTAGCCATCATCTTGCGCAATTCCCTCTCAGTCGACGTATAATAGCGACTGCGTGTCACCATGTCGTTATTTACATACTTCGACATAGCCTGTTCGTCAGCCAGACGCTGCTTCTCATACGACAACGTAACATTCACCTTCACTGAGTTGTTCTTGTCCGTATAAGCAAAGAGTCCCATGTCAACCTTCGGCTTTAGCGAATGACTATTATGACTATCGCTCATCTCCGTCAGTGTCTGGTCTGCATTGGGGAAGAATGTCTCCATTATAGAATTTTCCGTACCCCATCCGTCGGCATGCCCAAGCGAAGCACCTATATTAAAATGGTTCTTAGAGAAAGCACCCGCATCCTTCGTACTCCATTCGTGTTGGAAGTCGTAGGCTCCAAACTGACTCTTGCCAAACTTATCAACAGACGAGTTTATCCAATAACCATTTTCCCTATCCACAAGCATGTTCATATTGTTAGCCTGTCCGTAGACAACCTGCGGATTATTATCACTCAACTTATAAGCCTGTAGCTTACCATTATAATAATCCTTCGGCGCATATTTGCCCTCAATACTGCCATACCATTTGTCCATAAATCCCGGCTTTATCTGTATGTCGAGCACCTGATCCTCGTCGCCGTCGTCCTTGCCAGTATGACGAGCCAACTCCGACTTCCGATCATACAGCTTTATCTTGTCTGCCACCGTCACTGGCAACTGTGTCAATATCTCGTCACCACCAAACATATCCTTACCATTAACGACAAGTCGTATTGTCTTGCCATTCCATGTCAGCTTGCCATCCTTCCTCGTCACACCAGGCAGCTTGCTGATAAGTTCAGCAAGGCGGTCACCGTCCTGCAATTTAAAAGCGCTCGGGTTGAACACAATAGTGTCGCCCTTCATCGTCACACGTGGCAACTTAGCCTTCACCTCCACTTCCTGCAACATCAGCGCCGTAGGATGCAATTTAATAGTACCAAGATTCAGCGTGTCTTTACTCTCACTGCCATACACATAGTTCACCTTGCGACTTATCTTAAAACCAATCATACTGAAGGTCACCAGCAGACGTCCCTCCTTAGGAGCATCAAGATAAAAACGACCTATACTGTCCGTCTCTACATACGTCTCATACGAACCTCCCTCAGGATAGGATATCAACTCTTTTGCAAAGGCATTCACCAAAGGCTCGCCAGTCTCAGCGTTCACAACACGTCCTGTCACCACTTCGGCAAGGGCAGAAGTGGAGAAGGCAAACATTATTGCCATAAGCGCCACAAGGATTTGTCCTACTTTGCTTCTCTTCATAATTTTATTGGTTTTTACTAGGTTACTACATTATATATATTATTTAGTCTCTACAAACAGAGACAACATCCTTTCTTCTGAAATACACCATTGAAAGCTGTAGTATCGAGTTGGTATATTATACCATTAAAATATTACAGGATGACATTTACAATATGCAAATATAGCAAATATAATAGTAGAAACAAAAAAAAAAAAAATGCAAATCTTTTATGAAATAAAACATTAGAAACAAAAAAAGGTAAGCAAATCATTGCGACTTGCCTACCCTATTTCGTTGTTTCTTTTCGGAAATCTTTATTGATTAAGCTTCTGCTGGCTGCTCGAACGGAGTAGCTGTGCGAGGCTGCTGCTGCTCTGGCAAGTTGATCTTGCCGAACTGCTGCTCATACTTCTGGATGTTGTCGTTGATAGCCATGAGGAGACGCTTAGCGTGCTCAGGAGCCATAACTACACGGCTGCGAACCTGTGGCTGCTGCATACCTGGGAGCATGCATGTGAAGTCGAAGACGAAGTCGCTTGAAGAGTGAGTGATGAGTGCGAGGTTAGCGTAAACGCCTACTCCGATTTCCGGCTTCAGCTCAATCTGAAGACCCTGGGGCTGCTGGTTTTTGTTTTCTTCCATTGTTTATTATTGGTTTAGGTTTATAAATATTCGTTATGTGGATCGCTCCCTACTCTTTGTGGGGAGTTCCGCTATACAAAAATATGCCCCACACTTTCCCGACTGTTATTGTCGTGATTGCGCAGGGGTATAGTTTTGTAATGCAAAGATAGCGTTTTAGGATTAATTCTGCAAATAATTACGCCACTAAGTTACAAAAACTTTAATCAAAACATTATTACAAGTGTGACAATGTCATAAAAACGATTCGAATCGTCAGCTTTTTATAAATGTTTCTTTCCATATCTCACACTTTTTCTGACGAATATTTAATGCAAGTGCACACTTTTTCTGACGAATAATCGAAGTAAAAGCTCTATTTTTCTAATAAAGAAGCATTTGTCGTCTCTATTCCCTATTGTTGCTTTTCTGCGCCATCCATATTTCCCAACTATTAATAATGTTCTGCCACAGAATGTAGCAACCTGGCCCTACTGACGATAGTGGTGTCAAATATGTGCTGGCTATCCATATTGCGAAGGCTGTGTTCTTCTGCCCGAGTGCCTGTCCTGCGTTGACAGTCTGACCGAAGCGTGAACCTATGGCTCGTCCACATCCAAACTGAAAGAGGCACAACAATAACGAGCTAACGGCTATAAGAATAAGGAATGCGACGGTGGTCTGCGCATGTACAATGTTCCTCACGGTGGTGCCCGAGACTATGAGCAGCGAGCAACCCCACAAATAATAACTGAGGTCTTTTATCGACGTGATGCATCGGCACAACGATTTGGCGTAGTGCTTCACTACGTATGCGAGCAACATAGGCACAACAAGGACAGTAAACACCTTATTAAGTATGAGCAAAAAGGCTTCTATGAAATGGATGTCGGCAGCATCGTCTATCAATGGGAAGCAGACTGGAATGAGCGTTGCCGTAATCATGTTGGAGAGGAAGGTATAGGTGGTCATCTCCTCAAGGTTGCCACCAAGTTTTTGCGTCACTACGGCAGCTGCCGATGCACATGGACAGATGATACATGTCAGCACTGCCTCGGCGAGCACAAGACTATTGCCCGTCAATCCAAACGCCATGATGACTGCTACAACAGCTGCCACAGTGAGTATCTGAAACGCTGCCACCCACCAATGCCACGCCACGGGACGCAACTTGCGGTAGTCCACCTTGCAGAAGGTGACGAACAACACGAGAAACATAAACACGGGCAACAGCTGTTCGAACACCGGGTCGGCAGCTCTTGCAAAACCGTCAAGAGCTGGAACGAAGGCGAACAACAGATATACGACGCTGCCGGTAGCAATAGCCACCGGCAGTGTCCACTCTTTTATAAATTGTATTATTTGCATGAATCAAACTTGAATGCCAACGGCTCTGCCTTTGTTCCGGCAGGAATCTGCACCGTCACCTGGTCGCCCTTGACGGTGTACTTCAGCGTCTTGCCAGTGTTGAGCAGTGTCAGCTTGCCCTTGGGCTTGTTCACCGTCCACGTTATTGTCGACGGAGTCTGCTCGCCGTCGGCGAGTGCATATATGGCATATAGTGTCTTCTTATTCTTCGATGCGGTGAACCACACCTTGCCATCATTATAATGAGGTGTTGTCACGGTATTGTATATGGCTACTCCGCTGCGGTTGAGCCATGCACCTATCTCCAATAACACCTTCTGCACCTCAGGCTGTATGGTTCCCTCTGGTGTCGGACCTACGCCAAGAGCAAGACATCCACCCTTAGCTACGATTTCCGAGAGGATGCCTATCACCTTAGCAGGCGACTTAAACTTAGCTCCAGGAATATATCCCCAGGCATGGCTCAGCGTGATGCAGCTCTCCCATGGAATATTGAGTTGCTTGGCAGGTATGCCCTGTTCCGGAGTCTGATAGTTCTCGTTCTTGCCACGTATGGTGCGGTCTACGCTTATGAGTCCGGGGTTACGCTTGCGTGCCTCCACGAGCAGCGAGTCCAAACCAATCTGTTCGCCTGTCACCCAACCGCCGTCAAGCCACAGCATGTCGAGCTTGCCATAGTCGGTAGTCAGCTCCGACAGTTGGTTTTGTGTATATGTCACATAGTTGCGCCACCAGTCAGGGTGCTGCTTTATCTTGTAGTTGATGCCGCGTCGCGGTGTGGCATAGTATGGATTCCAGAACCATTTCGAGTGCCAGTCGGGCTTCGAGAAGTAGCAACCTATCATGAATCCCTGCTTGCGGTAGGCATCAAACACCTCCTTTGCTACATTCTTTCGCGGATTTGAGGCGAATGGTCCGTGAGCTATTGAGAAGTCGGTGTATTTAGAATCAAACATACAGAATCCGTCATGATGCTTTGTTGTGAATATCATGTACTTCATGCCAGCCTTCTTCATCACGTCAGCCCAAAGGTCGGGGTTGAACTTCACGGGGTTCAACGAGTCCTTCTGACTCCAATACCACTGCTTGTCCTTCTCGTAGTCGTCAAATCGCTCACGTCTAATCCAGTCCTCCGAGCATATTGACCACGACTCCACCACTCCCACTTGGCTATAGAGTCCCCAGTGCATGAGCACTCCAAATTTCTGGTCTTGCCAGTGTTTCAAGTTCTGCAACACCTGAGCATCCTCGGGCCAGACATAGTCCGAAGCCTCCGACTGCTCGTGCACAAAACTCTGATCGCTCTTGTCCTGTGCCGATGTCATGAGTGATGTCGCTGCAAGGGCTATGCCGAGTGCAGCAAGTCTTAGTTTTCTCATAATTCTGATTTGTAATGTATTTGGTTTAATATAAATTTGTTTTGCGTTGTAAAGTTAGTGTTTTTTCTTCTAACACGAAAGAACTAACATCAAAAACAACTCACTATGTCGAAAATAATTATAAATATTTCGCTCATTTTCTTTTGTTTACGCTTTTTTCACTACTTTTGCATATTTAGCAAATACAATTATAATATAGAAAAAAGAGAAAAATGTCAGCAATAGAAATACGCAAGGTGGAGTCGCGCCGCGACCTCCGCACATTCATCGAATTTCATTACGACCTCTACGAGGGCAATGACTACGACGTGCCCAACCTCTACACCGACGAGGTGAACACCCTGCGCAAGGACAAGAACGCCGCCTTCGACTTCTGCGAGGCAGAGTACTTCCTCGCCTATAAGGACGGCAAACTCGCCGGACGTGTGGCTGCTATCATCAACAACCGCGCCAACGAGAAGTGGGAGCGCAAGTCGGTGCGCTTCGGATGGATCGACTTCATTGACGACATCGAGGTGTCGACTGCTCTGCTAAAGGCTGTCGAAGACTATGGACGCTCTATGGGTATGACCGAGGTTATAGGTCCACTCGGATTCACCGACATGGACCCCGAGGGCATGCTCACAGCTGGATTCGACCAGCTCGGCACCCAAGCCACCATATACAACTATCCCTACTATCCACAGCACATGGAGCAGATGGGTGGCTGGGAGAAAGACAACGACTATGTGGAGTACAAGCTCTTCGTGCCTAAGGAGATTCCCGAGAAGTACACCAAGGTGGCACAGATGATTCAGAAGCGCTACAACTTGCATGTCAAGAAATTGCGTCAGAACGAGATTTACGGAGAGAATGGCTACGGACAGCGCATCTTCGAGGTCATCAACGCCACCTTCGACCATCTCTATGGCTACTCTACGCTCACTCAGCGACAAATCGACCAGTATGTCAAGATGTATCTGCCGATGATCGACCTCAACCTCGTGACACTCATCGAGGACTGGAACACTCCCGACCACAAGCTCATCGGCGTTGGCATCACCTTGCCTTCGCTCTCGCGTGCGCTGCAGAAGTGTCGCAAGGGTCGCCTCTTCCCCTTCGGATGGCTGCGCATACTGCGTGCTCTGAAGATGCACAAGACCAAAATCGTCGACCTCTTGCTCGTAGGCATCTTGCCTGAGTATCGCCAAAAGGGAGCCAACGCGCTGCTCTTCTACGACCTCATTCCACGCTATCAGAAGTACGGATTCGAGTGGGGCGAGACACATGTCGAGATGGAGACCAACGAGAAGGTGCAGGCACAGTGGCAGTATCTTGACAGAGAGTGCCACAAGCGCCGCCGCTGCTACAAGAAAGAGATAAAGTAAGCAAAACTATTATGGAAGAAGAAAACATTCAGCCCACCGTCCAATACACCGACGACAACATACGCCACCTATCTGACATGGAGCACGTGCGCACACGTCCCGGCATGTACATCGGACGTCTTGGCGATGGCAACCTGCCCGAGGACGGCATCTATGTGCTGCTGAAGGAGGTGATAGACAACTCCATCGACGAGTTCAAGATGAACGCCGGACGACGCATCGAGGTAGACATCGACGAGCGTCTGCGTGTCTCCGTGCGCGACTACGGACGAGGCATTCCGCAGGGCAAGCTTGTGGAGGCTGTCTCTGTGCTCAACACGGGTGGCAAGTACGACTCCAAGGCGTTCAAGAAGAGTGTCGGACTCAATGGTGTGGGTGTCAAGGCGGTCAACGCTCTGTCGGCTCACTTCGAGGTGAAGTCGTTCAGAGAGGGCAAGGTGCGCCACCTCAAGTTTGAGAAGGGCATCATCACCAGCGACCAGACCACCGACACCGACGACGAGAACGGCACATTCATCTACTTTGAGCCCGACCCTACGCTCTTTGTCGGCTACTCCTTCCACGACGACATCGTGGAGACGATGCTCCGCAATTACACCTATCTTAATACGGGTCTCACCATCATGTATAATGGTCACCGCATTCTCTCGCGCAATGGTCTTGCCGACCTGCTGACCGACACTATGACCACCGACCCTCTCTACCCTATCATTCATGTCAAGGGCGAGGACATTGAGATAGCCTTCACTCACACCAATCAGTATGGCGAGGAGTATCACTCCTTTGTCAACGGACAGCACACCACGCAGGGCGGCACCCATCAGAGTGCCTTCAAGGAACACATAGCACGCACCATCAAGGAGTTTTTCGGCAAGAACTATGAGTTCACCGACATACGCAACGGATTGGTGGCTGCCATAGCCATCAACGTCGAGGAACCGATGTTCGAGAGCCAGACCAAGATTAAGCTGGGTTCGCTACAGATGGCTCCCGAGGGCGAAAGCATCAACAAGTATGTTGGCGACTTCGTCAAACTTGAGGTGGACAACTTCCTGCATATCCACGCCGACGTGGCTGAGGTGATGCAGCAGAAGATTACTGAGAGCGAGCGCGAGCGCAAGGCTATGGCTGGCGTCACCAAGCTGGCTCGTGAGCGTGCCAAGAAAGCCAACCTACACAACCGCAAGTTGCGCGACTGTCGCATCCACTACTCCGATGCTAAGAACGACCGCAAGGAGGAATCGTCTATATTCATCACCGAGGGCGACTCTGCCAGCGGTTCTATCACCAAGAGTCGCGATGTCAACACTCAAGCGGTGTTCTCATTGCGAGGCAAGCCTCTCAACTCTTACGGACTCACCAAGAAGGTGGTCTACGAGAACGAGGAGTTCAATCTTCTACAGGCTGCCCTCGACATCGAGGACGGACTCGACACTCTGCGCTACAACAAGGTGATAGTGGCTACTGATGCCGATGTCGACGGCATGCACATCCGCTTGCTCATCATCACGTTCTTCCTGCAGTTCTTCCCCGACCTCATCAAGAAGGGACACGTCTATGTATTGCAGACGCCTCTGTTCCGCGTGCGCAACCGACGCACCAAGATCAAGAACAAGAAAGCCATCGCTGATGCCGATGCCCGACTCACGGGCAAGGAGAAGAAGAGCGACTTCATCACCGTCTACTGCTATAGCGACGACGAACGTCTGAAGGCTATCAAGGAGCTGGGACCCGACCCTGAGATTACACGATTCAAAGGTCTCGGAGAGATTTCGCCAGAGGAGTTCGCCCACTTCATCGGACCTGAGATGCGCCTTGAGCAGGTGACACTACACAAGACCGACCAGGTGCAGAAGTTGCTCGAATATTACATGGGCAAGAACACTATGGAGCGTCAAAACTTCATCATCGAGAATCTTGTCGTGGAGGAAGACCTGCCAGAGGACACTGACGGGGACGCTTAACCCCCTAACGTATAAAGAACGTATAATATGAATATATTGAGAATCACGATATTCACGCTGCTGTTCATTGCCACTACCATCAGCGTGAGAGCACAGAAGTCCAACCCCATGCGCAAGCTCCAGATTGCCGAGCTTGCCATAGGCAACCTCTACGTTGACTCTGTCGACCAGCAGAAACTCGTCGAGGATGCCATACGCGGCATGCTCAAGGGACTCGACCCTCACTCGTCGTACACCACAGCTAAGGAGACTAAGGCTATGAACGAACCTCTCAACGGCTCGTTCGACGGCATCGGCATACAGTTCAATATGGTGGGCGACACACTGCTCGTCATACAGCCCGTGTCCAAGGGTCCGTCCGAGAAGGTGGGCATACTCGCTGGCGACCGCATCATCACCGTCAACGACACCACAATAGCTGGGGTCAAGATGCAGCGCAACGACATCATGCGACGCCTACGCGGTCCACGCGGCACCAAGGTGAAGCTCGGCATCAAGCGACGCGATGTCAGCGACATGCTCTACTTCACCGTCACACGTGGCAAGATTCCAGTCTACACGCTCGATGCCTACTACATGATACGCCCCAAGTTGGGCTACATTCGCATCGGTTCGTTTGGTGCCACCACCTACGGCGAGTTCATGACAGCTGTCGACTCGCTGCAACGTGCTGGCATGCGCGACCTCATCGTCGACCTTCAAGACAATGGTGGCGGCTATCTTCAGGCTGCCGTCAAGATTACGGAGGAGTTTCTTCAGAAGAAAGACCTCATCGTATACACCGAGGGACGCGCCCAGCGACGCATGGAGTATCACGCCGACGGAGGTGGACGACTGCTCAAGGGCAAGGTGTATGTGCTCGTCAACGAGTATTCGGCATCGGCTGCCGAGATTCTCACTGGAGCATTGCAGGACCAGGACCGCGCCACCGTCATCGGTCGCCGTTCCTTTGGCAAGGGTCTGGTGCAGCGCCCCATCGAGTTTGACGACGGCTCAATGATACGACTCACCATCGCCCACTACTACACGCCATCTGGACGCTGCATACAGAAGCCCTACGAGAAGGGCGACCAGGAAGACTATGCTATGGACATCGAGAAGCGATTCAAGCACGGCGAGCTCTACTCTGCCGACTCCATCCACTTCGCCGACTCGCTGAAGTTTGAGACACTGCGCCGCCATCGCACCGTCTATGGAGGTGGAGGCATCATGCCCGACGTGTTCGTGCCGCTTGACACCACGCAGTTCACCAAGCTCCACCGACAAATTGTGGCTCGCTCGCTCATCATCAACGCCACACTGCGTTATGTCGACGAGCACCGCACCGAGCTTAAGCAGCGCTACACTTCGTTCGACGACTACATCCATTCCTATCAGGTGCCGCAGGCTATGACCGACAGCATCTTTGCCGAGGCAGAGCGACTCAAGCTCAAACCCTTCAGCAAGGAGGAGTGCAATCGTACACTACCCATGCTGCGTATGCAGCTCAAGGCTCTCATCGCACGCGACATCTGGGACATGAACGAGTATTATCGCGTCATGAACGAAACCAACCACATAGTGGCTAAGGCTGTAGAGATAGCCACTAAATAAACACTCATTTTATACATATAACTAAGCCAAAAGTCCAAAGTGGAAACTTTTAACATCCAAAGAGTTTCCTCTTTGGGCTTTTTTGTATACCTTTGCACAATTTAATAGGCTCTTCTACATAACAAGAGTTTCAACAACAAAAGGAGATGAAAAAGACTAGTCAATTAAATAACAACATATAAAAAGTAATGGATTTAAACAAGAACATGATCTTGGCATTGCTCGCGACGGGCATCAGTGCAAACACCTTTGCAGCCAACGATTCTACAAACCCTGACGTGGTGGAGACACGCCGCGACACGCTCAAGCTGAGCGAGATTGTCGTGGTGGGCTACGGCAAGATGCGTCGCAAGGACGTGACAAGCTCCATCACTACCATTCAGTCTACCGACCTCAACCAGGGTGTCTACACCTCGCCTGCACAATTATTGCAGGGCAAGGTTCCGGGTCTGACCGTGTCCAACAGCGGCGACCCTAACGCTGCTCCTTCCATCACACTGCGTGGCGCTTCCACATTGCGAACCGGCGCAGCTATGGAGCCATATTATATAGTCGACGGCGTTCCTGGCGTCGACCTCTCACTTGTAGCTACCGACGACATCGAGTCGATAGACATTCTGCGCGACGCCACTGCCACTGCCATCTATGGCTCTAAGGCTGCCAACGGCGTCATCATCGTCACCACCAAGCACGGACACGCCGGGGCGGCACACGTCACATACAACGGCTATATGGCAGTGGAGGACGTGGTTAAGAACCTCGACCTCGCCTCTGCCGACGAACTGCGTGCCTATGCTGCCAAAAACGGCTTTGAGCTTGCCAATGATATGGGTGCCAACGTCGACTGGCAGAAGGAGGTGCAGCGCACTGGCATCTCACACAATCACAACCTCGCTGTGTCGGGCGGCAACGCACGCTCGGGCTACAACGTGTCGCTGAGCTATCTCAATCATGAAGGTGTCATCCGTTCGTCTGAGATGGAGCGTTTCGGCGCTCGTGCTCTCGCCCACTCTAAGGTGCTCAAGGACCACTTGCAGCTCTCGCTCGGTGTCAACGCCAGCCAAACCACTAAGGATGGCATCGTGTCGCAAGAGCACGGCGTGAGCGTCACCGACGCTATGGTCTACTATTCGCCATGCCAGGCTGTGCGCAATAGCGATGGCTCGTGGACAGAGTCGACCAACACCACACAGTATTACAACCCGCTGTCGATGATCAACGAGGACACCCATCGCACCGTATATCGCCGCATGCAGATAACGGGCAAGGCCGACCTCAACATCACATCCGACCTGACTTGGAGCGCTCAGTATTCGTATATGTACGACCAAAACGTGCTCTCGGAGTATCACTCCACCAAGTCGCAGATTGTCAAGACTCATGGTCAGGCTACACGCTCCACATACATGAACAACAAGGAGGTGTTTGAAACCTTCGGCAACTACAACCACACCTTCCCTGGCTATCATCGTGTGGGAGCCATGGTGGGCTACTCGTGGGAGCAGACCAATCAAGACGACGGATTCGGAGTCACCGTCAAGGACTTCTACAACGACGCTGTGAAATACTACAACCTCACCTATGCCAACCAAATAGACGGCATTGACGGCGTGGAGAGTGGTGCCGAGTCGACACTGCGCATGATTTCGTTCTACGGACGACTCAACTATTCATACGCCTCGCGCTACAACTTCCAGGCTACACTGCGTCGCGACGGTTCGTCGGCGTTTGGCAAGAATCAGCGCTGGGCTACATTCCCATCGGTGTCTGCCGCATGGCGCATCGGCGAGGAGGAGTTTGTGCGCAATCTTGACATCTTCTCCGACCTCAAACTGCGCATAGGCTATGGCGTGTCGGGCAACTCGCTCGGATTTGATGCCTACTCGGCTCGACGCACCTATGGCGTGAGTGGATGGTTCCAGTATGTCGACGAGAATGGTGTCACTATCAACAAGCACACCCTCGCTGCCACCAACAATGCCAACCCCGACCTCAAGTGGGAGCGCACGGGCATGTTCAACATCGGCATCGACTTCGGATTCTTCAACTCACGACTCACGGGTACTATCGAGTACTACGACAAGCGCACGTCCGACCTCATCTACTATTATCCCGTGTCTACCAACCGCTACCCCTTCGGCACCATGACTGCCAACGTGGGCGACATCTCCAACCGAGGCATCGAGATTAGCATCAATGCCATCCCCGTGCAGAACGAAGACTGGCAGTGGTCGACATCGCTCAATCTCTCGCACAACCGCAACCGTGTGGAGAAGCTCTCCAACGCTGCCTTCTCTGTGAAGTATCAAGACTTGGGCTATCCATGGATTTCGGGCAATACCGGCGTAGCCGTACAGCGACTCATGGAGGACTGCCCTATAGGTCAGTTCTACACCTATGAGTATGCAGGACACGACGAGAACGGCATCTCACAATTCTGGGTTCACGACCCCGTGACGGGCAAGCGCACTGGCGAGACCACCATCAAGCCCACCGACACCGACCGCACTAAGACTGGCTCGGCACAGCCTAAGCTTACAATGGGCTGGACCAACAACATCTCATACAAGAACTGGGACCTCAACCTCTTCTTCCAGGGAGTGTTTGGCAACAAGATATTCAACGCTCTGCGTGCGCAGTATAATGCTGTGACAATGATAACCAAGGGCAAGAACGTGTTCCGCGAGGCTCTCACCTCACAGAACTATGGCGACGTCAACTCGCAGTCGCCATCCGACCGCTACATCGAGAACGGCTCGTTCCTGCGTCTGTCGTCAATGACGCTGACCTACAACTTCGGCAAGCTGCAAGGATGGGTGGACAACCTCTCCGTGTATGCCACATGCAACAACGTCTTCACGCTGACCTCATACAAGGGTTGCGACCCTGAGATTTCGCTCGGCGGACTCACTCCGGGTGTGGAGTGGCGCAAAGACTACTACCCACATACACGCACGTTTATGGTGGGCATGAAGGTCAGCTTCTAAGACTTAGGCAAGAGTCTTGACAGAGGCTCATTATCATCATCACTAATTATACATATATACTCAAATGAATAAATCACTTATTCTCGCCTTGACATCATCTGCCCTGATGCTTGCCACAAGCTGCACCGACCTTGATGTCGACGTGAAATCAAAATACACCGACTACCCCACGGAGTCGGACGTGGCGCTTGAGGCTAAGATGGCAGACGTGTACTATGCCTTCCGCGAACAGCTCGGCAACAACTACAACCGCACACAGACATTCGCATCTGACGAGGCAGCGGGCATCAGCTTTGACGGCGACTACTATGACAACGCCGAGAACGTGAACCCTACGCTACACAACTTCAAGCCCGACAACGAAACACTCAACTACTGGGAAGACCTCGCCTCGGGCATCACCAAGTGCAATCAGGTGATAAAAGACCTTGGTGGCGACGCTGGCAAGCCCGAGCAGCTGGCTCCAGCTCGTGTCATGCGTGCCTTCTACCACTTCATCCTCATGGACAGCTTCGGCGATGTGCCTATACTCGACCGTCTGCCCGACGACGACGAGGCGATAGAACGCAAGCCACGCCGCGAGGTGGCTATGTTCATCGAGAGCGAACTGAAGGCTTGTCTGCCCTCGCTCACCAAGAACAACAACGCTGCCACCTACGGCAAACCTACCTACTGGATGGCTGAGGCACTGCTAGCCAAGCTCTACATCAACTGGGGTGTGTACACAGCAGCCAACGTGGCTGACTATGATGCTGCCACTACACGCAACGAACGCCTCAACGAGTGTGTGGCTGTATGCGACGACATCATGCAGAATGGTCCGTTCGACCTATCTGACAGCTACCGCAAGAAGTTCCTCTTCGACAATGGTTCGCACATCAAGGACTTCATCTACGCCATGCCTTACGACAAGGTGAACGCCACGGGAATGATATACGGACGCTTCCGCACATTCCGCAAGGTAGACAATGGCGACACAATGGGATATCTCGGTGGCAAGATGAACAACTCGTGTGCAGGAATATGCGCCATGACAGAGGAGTTTGCCAATCTCTTCACGCTGCCTGGCGACGACCGCAACGAGGTGATACTCGGTGCCACCACCGACGGCAAGGTGTTCATACACGACGCCATGACGGGCGAACGCACATCCAAGCCATACATGTACAAGGGCAAGCAGCTAACACTGTCTAAGCGTCCTGTGCTCAAGGACGAGAGCGAGACATCTCGCCAGCAAATCAACTGTGGTGCCGACACCAAGGGTTGGAGCCAGGGATATCGCTCGCTGAAGTTCTTCCCCAACCCCAACGAGTATTCTGCCTATAAGCGCAATCAGAGCAACGACGTGCCTATCTTCCGTCTTGCCGACATCATCCTGACCAAGGCAGAGGCTCTGCTACGTGGTGCACTGTCTACCAACGCAGACACACCGCAGTCGCTTCTCAACCAGATACGCACCTATGTGCATGCTCCGCAGTTTGCCGGCATCCCCACCTTGCAGGACATCCTCGACGAGCGTGGTCGTGAGTTTGTCGACGAGAACTGGCGCCGCAACGACATGATTCGCTTCGGAACATTCGAGAGTGAGTATGGTTTCCACATCAAGGGATTCCCTGGTGCTCGCTTCGAGAAGTCGTGCCGAATACTACCGGTGCCTAAGGAGACAATGCAGGAGAATCAGAATTGGGAACAGAACGAGGGATATACCAAACAATAATCTATTCTCTCTGTCTATATATAGTTTGCGTTTTCATCTGCCATCTACCATAAAAGGGCATTTCACAAGCGCAAACTATTGATAATCAATAATAAAGATAGGCTGGCAGATTTCCTGAGAATAGGGAAATCTACCAGCCTATCTGCCATTTTAAGTGGGACATCTGCCATTATGCTATTGGCGTGGTACGGTTTGTACAAAGCCCTGATACACACTGTACAAAGCCCTAGTACTAATGCTACTAAGCCCTGGTACTAATGCTACTAAGCCTCCTTTGTAAAAACGTATTGGCATAAAAGAAAAAACTACTTCATGGTACATTCGCCTCCAAGTATGGTAGATAGGATGGTAGATTAGACTATTTTCAAGAAATGTGCCATTCGACTTCTCTCGCTGATAATCAATGCGTTATACAGACACGAAGAGGTCGAATGGCACTATGGTAGATAAAATCAAGAATGCTTAGTTGACAACATACTTCTTGCCATTGACAATATATATGCCCTTGCTAAGACCATTGAGAGCATCTGATTCTGATTCGGCTACACGAACCATTGTTCCGCTGATGGTGTAGACACGGATGGGGCGCGGAGTCTTAACAGTGGGAATGTCGTATATGCCAGTGGGCTTGTTATAATTGTCGTAGCTGAAAGGCACGTCCTGCTTGTCGCCCCAGATATACTGCTCCAGACCAGGATAGTCGACAAACGGATTGCGATTCTTCTGTATTCCGTAGACAGCGTTGTTGCGATTTATCTCCTTCTCGCTTACGGGATCTTGCTCAGCCCACTTCAACAGCAGATTCAAAGCCCACTCCTTGTAGGCAGGATATTTATTGCCAGCGAGCATCGGACATTGCCAATTATCGACTTTGTCCTCGTAGCAAGTAGCCATATAGAGGTAGATGCGAGCAAAATCGCCCTTGTATATGTCGTTAGGCTCGAATACTTTACCTGAATAGCCAGGAGTCTTAGACGCTCCCAACTTGCTGAAACCCTTGTTCGACTTGTAGACATCACCATCTGTCTCGCCGAAAGGCTCATGTCCACGGCGGTTGTTCACATAGCCGTCGCATGGCACAACATGTACAATGTCCGAATACATCGGAGCCACCTTGCCACCAAACCAACTCTTAGGAAACGAGTGCTCACGATTGTACATGTCGCCCTCCTTCTTATAGTTGCCCGTCGACTGGCTGAAGTTGTAGTTGGTTGTACACGAATACATATCCCACACCTTGCCGTCGTCGCGGCGGTCGGTCTTCTTGTAATATTCTGTTAGAGAGTTGTACGACACTACTTTCGGCGACTTAATGATATTAAACAGCGCTGTCTTCAACGCCTTTCCCTTCTTGCCATCGGCAGCCTTGTAGTAGGTGCCACTGTTGTTTGGACCCTGAGCAAATGCCGAGCTAAAAGCAAAAAGGACTAATGACAATGAAATGTTACGTAAAGAATTCATCATAAGTAATTGTTTTATTTTACCAATGTTATTGTATATTAGTACAAAGGTACTGCTTATTTCTGAAGTATAGATGTATTTCATACATTTAATCTCAACTATTATTAATATCGATGCTGTTTTTTTGTTGACCTGTTGTTTTTCTTATTTCTTGTGAGTTATTAGCAATAGATGTTCCCCCTCTGACGATGTAGTAGCAAAGATATACGTGTTGCCACCATCACGCAGCTTGAGACGCTTGCGCAGCTCTGCCACCGACATAGGGAAGTTGCGCACAGCGATGTTGGCTTGCTTGATACCTGCGAGTGCTTCCTTCAACTGGCGCTTGTTCAGCGTCGTAACATTATCCACAACAAAGGCTCTGCCTGGGAATCCTTCTACATCCACAGCCGAAATAAATAGATGGCTGTTTTGACTGATAGCCTCAACAGCAAACGAACGCTGTATCTCGGAGAAACATCCGGCTTTCATAATCGAGGCGTTGGGCTCAAAGAGGTATGAGGAGGAGGAAATGGAGGATGAGGTATGAGGTATGGGGAATGAGGAAGAGAATGTCGACGCACTATCATCGGCTATCTTATAGCAGAACTCACTGCGCTGATATGACCCATCGGCATCAGGCTTGGGCTGAATGTCGACGCAATAGACACTCACTTCGGCATCGCCACTGTCGGCAAGCAGCAACAGCAGTTCCTTGCACTCGCCACCCACAGACACTATATGCACCTCGCGAACCATTCCCTGGAGGTCGGCAGCAGCCTTGTGCCAGTCGAGCATAGGCGAAAGCTTGAGCATCACGAAACGCGACTGAGACATGAGTTGAGGCAAGAGAGACGTGACATCAGGGGTGCAGTCGGCAAGAAACACCGTCTTGCCACCATGCTCGTCGCGACGAGCTGGGTCGAGAAAGAGCATGGTCTGCGGCTCCATCGAGCAGAGACAGTCCTCAGCCTCGCCACACACCACATCGGCATTGTTGATGCCAAGACACGGCAGATTGCCACGCACCACATTGCAGAGAGCCTCGTTGCGCTCCACGTAAGTGGCATGAGCGAAACAACGCGAGGTGAAAGAGAAGTCGACACCAAAGCCACCAGTGAGGTCGGTCATGGTAGCCGCGGCATCACCCGCCACCCATCGGCTCACCACCTCCTGCTTGTATCTCGCTGTAGGCTCCGACGAACACTGCTCCATATTGAGATGAGGCGGATAGACCACGCCGTCGCAAGCCGCCCATGAGGGCAACTTCTGGCGAGCCGTCTGCCATCCCTGTATCTGATTGAGAGCATAGGGCATGTCGACGTCGGGATAGCGACGCGACTGAAGGGCAAGATCACGAGGATTGGACATTCGATATTGAGCGATAAATTCGGATGTTGTCATATACATTATTATAGTTAGCAAGCTACAAAGATAAGGCAAATCGAAGATAAAACAAAAGAAAATGTCCTATATGTAATGTATATATTTCAAATTGCACACTTTAACTAAAAATGTGAATAAAAACCTCATAAAATCTTTTGGCATTCAAGTTATTTCTGATACCTTTGCCATTAGAGAAACTTAAAATAATATTATGAAACCTATTGTTGACTTCAAAGCCTTGCCCGTAAAACTCCGTTCGATTGGACACAGAGTGACAGTAGCTGTAGCATCACCTGCCGACTCACATACTGAGGAGGTGATAGAGCGCAGCATCCGCGAAGAATTCGCACAATTTATCCTTGTAGCTGTAGACGGCAAACGCACCATTGCAGAGCGACTTGCTGCCGACTATCCCGAGTACATCACCATCATTGACGCTACCGACGACGACGACGCTGCACGACGCGCCGTGGAGGAAGTACGCCTGGAACATGCCCAAGTGCTGATGAAGGGCTCGCTCAACACTGACAACCTTCTGCGTGCCGTGCTCAACAAGGAACATGGTATATTGGTAAAGGGCAGTGTGCTGACACATATTGCTGTGGCAGAGATACCTGGAATGAATAGATTGTTGTTCTTCTCGGACGCTGCCGTCATCCCCTTCCCCACCACCGAACAGATGGACGCAGTAGTCAAATACATCACCGACACATGGCGTAACATCACTGGAGGCGAGCGTCCACGTGTGGCGCTGACACACTGCACGGAGAAGACAAGCGAGAAATTCCCCATCACTCTCACCTATCAAGCCATCAAGCAGATGGCTGCCGAAGGCAAATATGGCGACGTGGACATCGACGGACCTATGGACGTGAAGACGGCTTGCGACGCCGAGAGTGGCGCCATCAAGGGCATAGCGTCGCCAGTTGTGGGCAACGCCGACATCATCCTGTTCCCAGACATTCAGGCTGGCAACACATTCTACAAAACAATAACCTACTTCGCCAAAGCCACTGTGACTGGGATGCTCGCCGGAACGACCGTACCAGTAGTGGTGACATCACGTGCCGACTCAGCCGACTCGAAGTTCTATTCGTTGGCTGTGGCTTGTATGAAGGCGGCTAAAAACCTTTAGAATATGAAAAGAATATTTGTCATAAACCCCGGCTGCACCTCTACTAAGGTGGCTGTATATGAAGACGATCATGCCGTGTGGACCTCTGACGGGCTGCACCCGCAGGAGGAAATAGAGAAGTTCATGACCGTGGACGACCAGTATGAGTATCGCAAGGACTTCGTGCTGCGTATGCTCAAAGAGGCAGGCATACCACTGAAGTTTGACGCTGTGATAGGTCGTGGCGGTCTGCTCAAGCCTTTGCACGGCGGCGTGTATGCTGTCAACGAACTGATGAAGCACGACTTGCATCATGCACACCATCAGCATGTGTGCAATCTGGGGTCGCTCATCGCCGACGACATAGCACGCGAGTGCGGATGTCCGGCTTTCATGGCAGACCCCGTAGTGGTGGACGAGATGATGACACGTGCACGCTACACTGGACTGCCGTTCATGAAACGCGAGTCGATATTCCATGCTCTCAACGCCAAGGCTGCATCGCGACGATATGCCAAGACTGTGGGCAGAAAGTATGAGGAGATGAGCCTTGTGGTGGCTCACCTGGGTGGAGGCATCTGCGTGTCGGCTCACCACAACGGAAAGGTGATAGACGTGAACAATGCGCTCAATGGTGAGGGACCGATAGCTCCCGAACGCTCGGGCACACTGCCAGCCGACCAACTGGTGAGACTCTGCTTCTCGGGCAAGTACACCCAATCACAGATAATGAAGATGCTCGCAGGATATGGCGGTTGCCAGGCTCTGTTGGGCATGAAGGACATGAAGGAGATATCACGCCGCGCCGAAGCTGGCGAAGAACCCTATCACGAGGTGCTTGAGGCAATGCTCTACACTGTGGCAAAACAGATAGGAGCTATGGCTGTGGCACTATGGGGCAAGGCTGATGCCATCATCCTGACAGGCGGCATTGCCTATAGCAAATACTGCGTAGAAGAAATCAAGAAACAAGTGGGATTCCTTGCTCCTGTGGTTGTATTGCCAGGCGAAGGCGAGATGGAGTCGCTTGCATTCAACGCTCTGGGCGCCCTAAACGGCGAGTTGCCTATACACGAATACGTATAGAATATTTTTTATTTTTCAGATGGCTGTTTTGATAATCTAAAAGTATTTTAGCGGAAACTGCTTACGATTTGATATTATTTACATACTATATTCATTCAAATCGTAAGCAGTTGTTCGCACACATGAAAAAAGATTAAACTTCAAAAGTTATTTATATTGCTTTTTGAAAGTAAATTATTAATTTTGCAAACACTTTGATAGGAATTTTAATAGTTTACTAATTAAAAGCAATTAAGATGGGTAGAACACAAGACCATCAAGCCAGTCATGCGTTGGCAGGCGAGAGATTTTCAGGACTTTACAACGCCGCCTACGAGCACGATGCGTGCGGTGTAGGCATGGTAGTGAATATTCATGGTAACAAGAGCCACGAATTAGTAGACAACGCTCTGCGAGTGCTTGAGAACATGCGTCACCGTGGTGCCGAAGGTGCCGACAACAAGACGGGTGACGGTGCGGGCATCATGCTTCAGATTCCGCATGAGTTCATATTATTGCAGGGTATACCAGTGCCGGAGAAGGGTAAGTATGGCACCGGTCTTGTATTTCTGCCCAAGGATGAGAAGAAACAGCAGGAGATTCTGTCCATAATGATTGAGGAGATAGAGCGTGAGGGGCTGTCGCTGATGCACCTGCGCACTGTGCCCACCAATCCCGACTGTCTCGGAGTGTCGGCTCTGGAGACCGAGCCTGCCATCAAGCAGGTGTTCATCACCGGCGTCACCGACGACAAGGTGCCCACCTTCGAGCGCACATTATATATCATACGCAAGAAGATAGAGAACCGTGTCAATAACAAGGACTTCTATATTTGCTCGCTGTCGAGCCGCAACATTGTATATAAGGGTATGCTGTCGTCAATGCAAGTGCGTCAGTATTACCCCGACCTCACCAACAACTATTTCACATCGGGACTGGCTCTCGTCCACTCTCGTTTCTCAACAAACACATTCCCTACATGGAGTCTGGCACAGCCATTCCGCCTCTTGGCACACAACGGCGAGATAAACACCATTCGCGGCAACCGTTCGTGGTTTAAGGCTCGCGAGAGTGTGCTCTCAAGCGAGGCGTTGGGCGACATCCGCGGCATCTCGCCTATCATTCAGCCAGACATGTCCGACTCGGCAAGTCTGGACAATGTGTTCGAATTTTTCGTGATGAGTGGATTGTCGTTGCCTCATGCCATGGCTGTCATGGTGCCTGAGAGTTTCAACGACAAGAACCCAATACCAGAAGACTTGAAGGCTTTCTACGAATACCACTCCATACTGATGGAGCCGTGGGACGGCCCTGCCGCGCTGCTCTTCAGCGACGGACGATATGCCGGAGGCATGCTCGACCGCAACGGTCTGCGCCCGGCACGATATACTATTACCAAGAACGACACCATGGTCGTAGCATCCGAGGTGGGTGTCATGGACTTTGACCCGACTGAGATAGCCGAGAAGGGACGCTTGCAACCAGGTAAGATTCTGCTTATCGACACTCAGGAGGGTAAAATCTACTACGACGGAGAGATTAAGGAGCGCCTTGCAAATGCGCATCCTTACCGTCAGTGGTTGTCTACTAACCGTATACAACTTGAAAAACTGCACTCTGGACGCAAGGTGGACAACTCTGTAGACGACCTGACACGCAAGGAACTGATGTTTGGTTTTGGCGAGGAGGATGTCGACGGCACCATCGTGCCAATGGCTACTAATGGTCAGGAGCCTACCGCCTCAATGGGCAACGACACACCGCTGGCTGTGCTCTCAGGTCATGCGCAGGTGTTCTTCAACTATTTCCGCCAGCAATTTGCACAGGTGACAAACCCTGCCATCGACTCTATCCGCGAGTCGCTGGTAATGTCGCTGTCTGAATATATAGGTCGTGTGGGTTCGGGCATTCTGTCGCCCGACGAGTCCAACTGCAAGATGGTGCGTCTGCCCCACCCTATCCTCACCAACACTCAGCTCGACATACTATGCAACATTCGCTATAAGGGATTCAACACGGTGAAGTTGCCAATGCTGTTTGAATGCAGCAAGGGCGAGGAAGGACTGCGCGAGGCTCTTGACTCACTATGTAAGGAAGCCGAACGAAGCGTGGATGACGGCTACAACTACATCATCCTAAGCGACCGCGACGTAGACGAGGAGCATGCAGCCATACCGTCGCTGCTCGCCGTGAGCGCCGTTCACCACTACTTAATATCAGTGGGCAAGCGTGTGCAGACCGCACTTATCGTCGAAAGTGGCGAGATTCGCGAGGTGATGCACGCCGCACTGCTCTTGGGCTATGGTGCCTCAGCACTCTGTCCGTATATGACATTCGCCATACTCGACGACCTGGTGAAGCGCGGCAAGATTCAGGAGAACTACGCCACTGCCGAAGCCAACTATATCAAGGCTGTGAAGAAAGGCTTGTTGAAGATTATGGCAAAGATGGGTATATCCACCATACGCTCTTATCGTGGCGCTAAGATATTCGAGAGCATCGGTCTGTCGGAGGCTCTGCTGAAGGCTTACTTCGGTACGGAGGTGAGCACTATTGGCGGTGTGGGCTTAGAGACTATAGCACGCGACGCCATCAGCATGCACGACAAGGCTTTCAAGAACAATAAGAAGCTCGACTTCTTGCCCAACCTCGGACAGTTTCACTGGCGCAAGGACGGCATACGCCATGCCTGGAACCCAGAAACTATCGCAATACTGCAACTTGCCACACGCACTGGCAACTATGCTAAATATAAGGAATTCACGAAGTTTGTCGACGAGAAGGAAGACCCAATCTTCATCCGCGACTTCTTCGACTTCAAACATAATCCGATACCAGTCGACGAGGTAGAACCCGTCGAGAACATTGTAAAACACTTCGTGACGGGTGCCATGTCGTTCGGAGCCTTGTCTAAGGAGGCTCACGAGGCAATGGCTCTTGCCATGAACAAGCTCGGCGCACGCTCTAATACTGGAGAGGGCGGCGAACTCAGCGAGCGCTTCCACGAAACGGTGGACGGCGTGTCGCTGTCGAGCAAGACGAAGCAGGTGGCTTCGGGACGCTTCGGTGTCACAACTGAATACCTTGTCAATGCCGAGGAGATACAGATTAAGGTGGCACAGGGCGCAAAACCGGGTGAGGGCGGACAGCTGCCGGGATTTAAGGTGAACGAGGTGATTGCAAAGACTCGCCACTCTATCCCTGGCATCTCGCTCATCTCGCCTCCTCCTCATCACGACATCTACTCTATCGAGGACCTTGCTCAGCTTATCTTCGACCTCAAGAACGTTAATCCGAAGGCTGCCATCAGCGTGAAACTCGTGGCAGAGAGTGGCGTGGGAACTATCGCTGCCGGTGTTGCCAAGGCAAAGGCTGACCTCATTGTCATATCAGGTGCTGAGGGTGGCACGGGTGCTTCGCCTGCATCAAGTATGCGATTTGCGGGCATATCGCCAGAGATTGGACTCTCGGAGACTCAGCAGACATTGGTAAAGAATGGTCTGCGCGGTCAGGTGAGATTGCAAGTGGACGGTCAGTTGAAGACGGGTCGCGACGTTGTGCTCATGGCTCTGCTCGGTGCAGAGGAATTTGGATTTGGTACGGCAGCACTCATCGTGCTCGGTTGTGTGATGATGCGCAAGTGCAACCTCAACACATGTCCTATGGGTGTAGCTACTCAGAACCCAGAACTGCGCAAACTGTTCCGTGGCAAGGCTGAATACTTGGTCAACTACTTCACCTTCGTGGCACAGGAAGTGCGCGAATACTTGGCTGAGATGGGATTCCGCAGCCTCAACGAGATTGTGGGACACACCGAACTGATACTTACAAAGCAGGACGAGAAGAATCCTAAGTCGGCTCTACTCGACTTCAGTAGACTCCTGTTCAAGGAGCCTAACGGATGCTCATTATATCATACGGCACAGCAACGCCACGAACTCGGCGACGTGCTCGACCAGCATCTCATACGTGGTGCACAGAACGCTATAGAGCGCCAAGACGAGATATCACTCGACTTTGCCATCAAGAACACCGACCGTGCCGTAGGTGCTATGCTCAGCGGTATGATTGCTCAGAAATATGGCGAGACGGGACTGCCTGACAAGACTATCAACGTGAAGTTCAAAGGCTCGGCAGGACAGAGCTTCGGCGCATTCCTTGTCAAGGGTGTAGACTTCAAACTTGAGGGCGAAGCCAACGACTACTTTGCCAAGGGACTGTCTGGTGGACGTGTGTCCATACTGCCGCCTATACGCAGCAACTTCTCTGCCGAGGACAACATTATTGCCGGCAACACGGGTCTGTATGGTGCCACAAGTGGCGAGCTGTATATCAATGGTAAGGTGGGCGAACGCTTTGGTGTGCGCAACTCGGGAGCCACTGCCGTAATAGAAGGTGCTGGCGACCACTGTTGTGAGTATATGACGGGCGGACGTGTAGTGGTGCTCGGTGAGACGGGACGCAACTTCGCTGCCGGAATGTCTGGAGGTGTGGCTTATGTATGGGACAAGAACCACAACTTCGACTACTTCTGCAATATGGATATGGTGGAGATTAACCTCGTTGAGGACAGCAACTACCGCAAGGAGCTGCACGAACTCATCCGTCAGCACTATCTCTACACAGGCTCTAAACTCGCACGCACTATGCTTGATGACTGGAACCGCTACGTGGAGGACTTCATCCAGATAGTACCGATTGAGTATAAGCGTGTACTCCAGGAGGAGCAGGTGCGCAAGCTGCAACAGAAGATTGCGGACATGCAGCGCGATTACTGATTTGCGCAAAGCGCAACAATTCAAAAATCAAAACTCACAATTCAAAATTCGAATCATGGGAAATCCAAAAGCATTCCTCACCATACACCGCAAGGAAGCGGGCTATCGCCCGATACACGACCGTATACACGACTTTGGTGAAGTCGAACAAACTCTTAATAGCAACGACCGCAGACAGCAAGCCTCTCGTTGCATGGACTGTGGCGTTCCGTTCTGCCACTGGGCTTGTCCTCTTGGCAACAAGGCACCAGAATGGAACGATGCACTATACAAGGGTGACTGGGAACTGGCTTACCGCCTCTTGAACTCTACCAACGACTTTCCTGAGTTCACTGGCCGCATCTGTCCTGCTCTCTGTGAGAAGGCTTGCGTATTGAATCTCGTGGAACATGAGCCTACAACCAACCGCGAAGACGAATGTGCCATCACTGAACATGCCTTCCAGGAGGACTATGTGCGTGTGGAACAGCCTGAGCGCAATGGCAAAAAGGTGTGCGTCATTGGTGCTGGTCCTGCCGGACTTGTGGCAGCCAACCGTCTCAACCACATGGGCTACACAGTCACCGTGATGGAGAAGAACGAGAGTGCAGGTGGACTGCTGCGCTTCGGTATTCCTAACTTCAAACTCAACAAGGCTGTCATCGACCGCCGCATAGCTCTGCTCGAAGAGGAGGGCATCGTGTTCAAATACAACTCGCCCGTAGATGTAGAACATCTGCCCGAAGGTTTTGATGCTTACGTGGTGTCTACAGGTACTCCTACAGCCCGCGACCTGCCTATCCCAGGACGCGAACTCAAGGGTGTGTACTTCGCTCTTGAGATGCTGTCGCAGCAGAACCGTGTGTTGGCAGGTATGGAATTCAAGAAAGACGAACTCGTAAATGCCAAGGGCAAGGACGTGCTTGTGATAGGTGGCGGCGACACTGGCAGCGACTGCATAGGCACTGCCCATCGTCAGGGCTGCAAGTCGGTGACACAGATTGAGATTATGCCACGACCCGTGGACGGACCAGAGGACCCGAAGAATCCTTGGCCAAACTGGCCTCGCACTCTGAAGACAACATCATCGCATGAGGAAGGATGCACACGTCGCTGGAACATCAACTCACTGGAGTTCATTGGCGACAAAAATGGCAAACTGACTGGTGTGCGAGTTCAGGAGATAACATGGAAACCTAATCCAGAAGGTGGACGACCACTGATGGAACCAGTGGGCAAACCAGAGATTATAAAATGTGAGATGGTGCTGCTCGCCATGGGTTTCTTAAAGCCCGAGCAGCCTAAATTTGCCCCTAACGTGTTCGTGGCAGGCGATGCCGCAAATGGTGCGTCGCTCGTCGTTCGCGCTATGGCAAGCGGAAAGAAAATAGCTGCCGAAGTAGACAAATTCCTATTGAAGTAATGTATTAATTTTTGCCTTTCAGTAGAAGAAAGGCATGGCAGCCATACGTGGACGGGACTCACGCCGGATGAGGCGAGGGTCCCGTTGTTGTATATATATAAATAATATTGATTACAATATCATAAGGAATCTTGCACCGTCGGTGTAGTTCTCATCGAGCTTTATCTCTGCACCGAGTTTCTTGGCTATGGTGCAACAGATGTGCAGTCCAAGACCTGAACCTTGCACAAGGTTGTTAATCTTCTTGTAGCGCTGGAATATCTCCTTGCTCTTGCCAACGGGGATGCCGTCGCCGGTATCCGTAACCGAGAAGGTAAGCCTGCCCGGTGTCTCTGTAGACGACAGATGCAGATGTATCTCGCCCTCGATGGTATGCTTGCAGGAGTTGGTGAGCAGATTGACAAGTATCTGCTGTATGCGTCGGCAGTCTGACTCCACCATATAGTCGTCGGCTACATCGGTGGTGAAGTACATCTTCACCGGACCTTGCTTTCTTAGTTCAGCCATTTGTATGGCATCGCGGCACACACGGTTGATAGCAAATTGAGTAATCTGAACACGATAGTTGCCATGTTCGACATCGGTGAGATCCATCACGTCGTCGATAATCATCGACAGCATGTTGAAGCTATTATATATATAGTCGAAGAACTCGGTCTTCTCTTCCTCCGAATAGCTACCGTCGGGCATGCAGAGTAGCTGCGAGAATCCGAAAAGAGCGTTGAGTGGAGTGCGTATCTCGTGCGTCATATTCTGTAGCATCATCGTCTTAGCCTTGTTTGCCTCGATGTTCTCCTTTAATTTATCGAGCATTTTCTTCTCCTCACGCTTTTGGTCGGTGATGTCCTTCACCGCTGCTACGATGTGATTGATAGAACCGTCGCTGTCACGGTCGCACACGGTGAACGTTAGTTCGACAAACTCGTATGTCACACCATGATACTGTATGGAGATAGAGTTGCGGTGGCGCATACGCTCGTTGATTGTTGAGAAGTCGACAAACTCAAGGAGGCGCTCACGGTCACACAAATTGCATAGAAGATTGGGGAATGTAAGATACGACTTCGACAGACAACCCGATGTAGGGAGAATGCCAGTGAATTGGGGAAACTTATTGATATACGATGTATATCTGTCGTTCTTTATGTCTATATAGAACAAGGCGGCATATGTGTTGGCAAACGACCTGACTACAAGCGTGTCTTGAATGTGCTGTGACATAATATCGGTGACATCATAATGATAGCCCTCAAGTATCTGGTTGCCCTCCTCGTCCTTAGAGCCTACACCGCCGCAGCGTATGTAGCGAACACCCTTTATGGGGTTGTTCCATTTGTATATAATCTCAACAGATGTACCAGCTATCACCTTCTGGACAGCACCTTGAACCACTTTCAGTTCGTCTGGGCATATTCCCGAATACCATATATCGTATATTTCCTCTTCGGTCTTGTGGCTGTCGCGGCTAAGTCCTAAGTGTTCGAGCATATTTGGTTCTGCACTCATGCGTGGTTTCTTGCCCTCACACAGTGTGATGCGCCAAATTCCCATTGACGCTGAGTCGAGAACATTCATTACGGTGCTCGCTTGCATTCCTAAATGTTGTAGATTTGATGATGTAGGTTCTTCCATAATTTAATGTAATCTGTAGTCGTTTCTTATCGATGTATTTATACAATACTCTGTTAATTCTTATGTAATCGATTGAAAATGAGAGAGTTAATTAACGTAATATAACTAATAAAATTTG
>CAKPST010000028.1 GCA_934183355.1 uncultured Prevotella sp. | reverse complement strand
GCCACCACATCCCGAATTTGCATTGTCATTACCCGTTGTGATGGTGTAGCCCACAGGCACTCCTGCCTTGCTGGCTTTGAAGATGACATAGGCTCCTTTGTTGCTGTCAAATTTGCCGCACCACTTAGAGAAATTGTCGGCTTTCTTTTTGCCATCAAAGAGATTAGTGAATTTCTCGTTATCGTACCCTTCAGGGTTAGCTGCTAAGGCACTAAACGTTACAGACGTGTCGTAATCTGTCTGCGCCACCATACGTGTAGGCACAAGCAACAACATGAGCAACATCAATGGGAACAGAGCGAACTTTAGGAACTTACCCCCCATTGTTAATACGGTCGACTTGCGACCCATTGGATTGATTAGTAAAATGTTTCATACTTAAATATAATATTATTGTTTAGATAGTTATTGGTTCATTTGATTTGGCAAATTTAGTGTTTTTCATTCAAATAAGGTGTCTATTTTTCCTGTCAAAGTGTCTACTTTCTACAAAAAAAATGTCCACCTATAACAAAAAATGTCCACCTCCGAGGAAGTAGACATTTTGACAGGGCAAAAAGCCATAGTTTTTGAGCCTTATATAGTTTTATCTTTTCTCCATTCGGTAGGAGTACACCCTTCTTTTTCCTTAAAAAATCGGTAGAGATAGGTACGTGAAGAGAATCCACATTCGGCAGAAATGATGTCGTTGCTATAGTCAGGATATTCCAACATCATCTTCTTTGCCGCATTGAAACGTATATCGCTGAGCCAAGCTCTGAAGGTGGATCCCATGCACTGGCTGAAGAAGTCCACCAGCTCGTCTTTGGTGACTCCGAGTGTACGCGAGAGTGTGAACAAATTAGCACTGCTATCCTTATATCCCAAATGCTCACACCATTCGTCCAGACTGTTTTTTATAAAGATACGGCGCTCTTCGGAGAGTTGTTGCTGCAAGGGTGTTGCTACCATTTTCGCATGCTCGTTGTCCTCCTCTTCTTGGTTCAAGAGTTCTTCGGTAGGGATGTAGTTGTTGCCCAGAGATATAAACGTAAGATTGAAGAACATCAGGACTATCAATCCCACCGGACCTATTATAAATAATAATTTAGTGGAGAGGATGGCAACTGGCATAGTGAGACACGAAAGACATAGAATGAAGATACTGGCACGCGAATATCTCATGTATGGTAACATGTCTGTTGCAGCCATTGTCTCCAACATCTTCTTGCGCCTTAACATCTCACGTGCTATCATGGATATGCAGTAGGCAACACTTACGCAGAACAGAGCCAGCATCATATATAGCCCTTCTCTGATATACAGGCTCTGATGCAGATATACGCCCACGCAAAATACCAGGAGTATGGCTGCATTAATGCCACAGCACACCAGGTTCATCTTTCTGCTATTGGCACGTGTGGTCTCTATATTATAGATAGCCATGGCGATGAGCGAGAAGCAGGGTGTATAGATGAGGATGTTGATGACAGCGCCCAGGTCGTCGTCAGCAGCACGAAATCCGAAAGCCATCTGCAGCCCATATTGTATCGCCATACCTACCATGGCGGCAGCTATCATCCATCGTGAACGTTCATACCGCTTGTTCTTCCATCTGACATAAGGATAAGAGGCAGCCACGAAGAAGGCATTGATGAGCATGAATATTAAACATGCAAACTGAAGTAGAAATAATGAGTCCATTCACTTGTTATTTTGTAATAATTGGGAAATACACATGCAAAAGTACAACTTTAATCTAAGAAAAAGACATTGCGCTTTGAGTAAATAATCTTCAATTTTAACATCCTTACTCTTCAGTGACTTGCCTAAAAAGAGTTTTTAATTTTCTACTGCAATCTGCAATTATTGGCGAAATATCGTTATAATGTGCTGATATGTAATAGGTTGCAGGCTTGCAGATAGGCTTGCAGTAGATGGCAGTAGAATTGCAGTTGTGACGGGTAATCTGCAATTAGGGTAAGTGGCTGATACACAATGCATAAAGTGGCGTGGGGAGGCAAGGGATTGCAGTATTGCAGTAGAAAAAAGAAAAGTACTATGTGTACCAAGCCCTCGTACTATGTGTACCAAGCCCTCGTACTATGCGTATCAAGCCCTCGTACTATGCGTATCAAGCCCTCGTACTATGAGTATCTTGTTCCTCTCTCCATTCTTTCGGGTTAGCCCCATAGTGTTTCTTGAAGCACTGCGAGAAGTATCTTGGCGAGCTAAACCCGAACATATACGCCGTGTCAGCGATAGACGCCTCATTGTTTTCGCGCAGATAGTCGGCAGCCGCCGTCAGTCGTCGGTTCATGACATACTCGTTGGGAGTCATGCCAGTGATGGCCTTGAACTTAGCATAGAAGCTCGTGCGACTCATCAGCAACTCGCGAGCGATGATGTCGATAGAGCAGTTGGAGTCGGAGATGTGAGCATTCACCACCTCGTCGCACCGCTGCATGAAGTCGCGGTCGAGCTTGTTGGAGGCAAACTGCTTGGCATCTGCCATGTGGATACCATCGTTGGCAAAGCGCTGCTGCAACATAGAGCGCATGCGCAGTAGGGCAGCTACACGCGCAAGGAGCACCGATGGGTTGAATGGCTTAGATACATAGTCGTCGGCACCGCAGCGCAGTCCCTCCACCTCGTGCTCTGTGGCACTCATGGCAGTGAGCAACAATATAGGCGTGTGACACACGGCGATGTCGCTCTTTATAGCCTTGCACATCTCCATGCCGTCCATGACGGGCATCATCACGTCGCTGACGACGATGTCGGGAGCCTCCGAACGTGTGAGGTCGAGTCCCTCCTTGCCGTTGCGTGCCAGGACTACGGTGTAGAGAGGCGCAAAGATGTCGCTCAGAGTACCCAGCAGTTCCTCGTTGTCCTCCACAATCAGCACCTTAGCCATGTCGTCGGTGGTGTCGGTTGGCTCGGTGGGCGTCTCTACTGTAGCCGCCACCTGGTGCTCGTCGACAACGCTAATTTCGTCGTCGGCAAATAGCGACTTGTCCTTGGGCAGCTGCACTACAAACACCGAACCACAGCCCTCCGAGCTGAGCACATTGATAGAGCCATGATGTCGCTCCACGATGTTCTTGACAAGAGCCAGACCGATGCCCGTGCCACGCATCGTAGAGGTGTTGGCACAACCGTTGTTGGCTTGATAGAAGCGGTCGAAGATGTGCTCCACGTCGGCAGAAGCTATGCCTATGCCGTTGTCGATGACACGTATGATGGCTTGGTCGTCGGTGTCGTCGAGGCGCACCTCGATGACACCCGTCTGATGTTTGACATACTTGAAGGCGTTGGATATGAGGTTGTACACCACCTTCTGCATCTGTCTCTGGTCAAACCAACACTCTATCTTGGGCTTGGTGGAGCTGAATGTGTAGCTTATCTGATTGGTGTGAGCCATGTCGTCGAATGCCATCGTGATGTCCTTGACAAACTCCACGAGGTCGTGGCTGCCCACGCTCAGGCGAGTGTAGCCCTGCTCCATCTTGCGGAAGTCGAGCAATTCGTTAACAAGTCCGAGCATCATGCCAGCATTCTGGTTGACGCTCTTCAGGCTCTTGGCAATGGCGGTGTTCCTCTGCACGTTCTGCATCACATAGTCGAGCTTGGCGATGATGAGCGTGAGCGGTGTGCGGAACTCGTGAGATATGCTTGTGAAGAACTGCAACTTAGCCTTGTTGAGTGCCTCGATGTTCTGTCGGTCCTTCTTCTCGATGGCGAGCGATGTCTCAAGCAGCAGTTGAGAGCGCTTGAAGTGGTAGAACGCCCATGCCAATGCCAGGATGATGGCTATATATATAATGTAGGCAAAGGTGGAGAGATAGAACGGCGGACTCACCCTCAGCTTGATGCTGAGCGTGGGCATGTCGCTCTCGGTCTGCCAGGCAGCTGGCTTCTGTCTCACCTCAAGCGTGTATTTACCGGCAGGCAGCTTGGGATAGACTATCTTGCTGGTAGTGGTCTGAAACCACGTGTCGTCAAAGCCTTTGAGACGATACTCGAAGGTGGGCTGATTGATATTGGCAGAATAGTCGTCGGTGGCAAATCTGAATGTGATGTTGTTCTGATCGTAGTTGAGGCGAATCTCGTCGCTCAGATAGGCAGGCTTGTCGAGGATGCCGGTGCTGTCGTCTGGCAGACACTGCTTGCCGTTGACATCGAGTCGTGACAGATAGGGACGTCCGGCAGGCTTAGCAGCGAGCAACTTGTAGATGTTCATCATCACCATGCCATTGGTGCCACCTGCATAGAGAGTGCCTCCGATGGCAAACATGCCACATCCACGATTGATGCCAGCAAGCGGAAAGTCGTGCGAAAACTCGATGTTGCGGAATGAGCAGTCGGCAGGATTGAAGAGTCCGATGCCCCGTTCGGTGCTATAGGCGAGCTGCTTGTCGACATTGGCAAAGTCGTAGCAGAAGTTGCTCATGATGTCGCTGCACTCGGTGTTGAATGTGCGGAAGGTGTGGGTGTGCTCATCGAGCTGATAGATGCCGCCACCTATTGACGCCAGATAGATGCGTCCGCTGTTGTCCTCGCCGATGGCTGTGAATTGGTGTTCGCCCAGCCCAGCCTTGCCCACCTTGTAGTGGTGGAGCACACGACGTTTGGAAACAGATATTTTGTAGAGTCCCGAACGGTCGGCAGCCCACAAGTTGCCGCGTCGGTCGGTGTAGATGCGTCGCTCGCCATAGTTTTCGAGCGACGGCACGAGCATTTGGACGTCGTAGGTGTCGGGATTCATTATCCACAAACCATTGAGAGTGGTGAACAGTGCCTTGTCGTGCCATATAGTCATGTCGACGATGCGATTGCCCGAACGCCTGACAGCATCGGGATTGATGGACTGTAGATTGGTGAACTTGCCACTCGGGATGTCGAGTATCGACACGCTACCCATGTAGGTGCCTACATACAGGCGGTCGCGCTGAGCGTCGTAGAGGATGTCCTTCAGGTTGTTCTGCGGCAGCGAGTTGGCAGGGTTGCCCGTGGTGTAGTAGGTGACGTTGTGAGACAGGTGGTCGATGCGGTTGAGTCCGCCGCCCTCCGTACACACCCAGATGTCGCCACGCTTGTCGGCAGTGATGTGTCCCACGAATGGGCTGGATAGGCATCCGGGGCTATTGATGTCGGCAGCGAAGAACTTGAACGAGTCGTTGTCGGGCGTGAAGTAGTTGACACCACCATAGTAGGTACCCATCCACAGCGTGCCGTTATGGTCCTTGACGAGAGGGAACACCGACTGATGGCTGAGGCTCTGCGGATTGTTGGAGTGGGTGTATACGGTGAAGTTGCCAGTGGTGGGGTCGAGCTTGTTGAGCCCCAGGAAGGTGCCCATCCATATATTGCCATGGTTGTCCTCGGCTATCTCGCGCACAGTGTTGCTGCTGATGTGGCTCTGCATGCGCATGTCCTTGTTCATCATTACGGCTTTGGCGTTCTCGTCCTTGGCTACAGCCTCGTCTACATTATATTGTGTGACGGTGCCATTGGGCGCAATGCGGTAGCATCCATGGTCGCGCGACGAAGCCCAGATATTGCCTTTGGAATCGCTATAGATGTATTCGACGTAGGCTCCTTTGATGCGGCATGTGGTGAGTTGTGTCTTCTGCGACATCGTGAAGAGACCATCGGCAGTGCCTACCCACATAGTGCCACGGTGGTCTACTAAGATGTAGTTGGGACGGGTGTGGCTCGGAGTGCCTATGAAGGAAGTCTTCTTGTCGGCTATGCGATAGGAGTAGATATGTGTGCCGCGTGCATAATAGAGAATGTCCGAATAGCATGCGAGCGCCGACACGCCGTCCTCTACAAGCACGGTGTTGCGCTGAGTGAGGAAGTCGATAGCCACCACCGACCTTCCGAGCATGAAGTAGATATTGCCGTGGCTGTCGCCACAGATGCGTCTCACCTCTATGTTGTGCGGTTTGAGTCCGCGAAAATTCTTGATAGCAGTCATGTTGTTGCCGTCGAAGATGTTGACGCCCTCCTCGGTGCCAAACCACATGCGACCCAGCTTGTCCTGATAGATAGACAGCACGGAGAGCTGGGAGAGACCGTCGGGGGTAGAGAGGTGGCGAAAACGCATGGCGCAAATGTCGCCTGCGTATGTGCATGCAATGAGTAGGATTAGCAGTTGGCGTATGATATGTCTGTATGTCATAATATGTGAGAGTTTGATTGTAGTGGCTGTAAAATTACAAATATAATGTCGAACGGACAAAAAAAACAGACAAAATCTTATGTTCTGATGGCTATAGTCTACAGAGGGATGGGCTGCTAATAGGGGTGAGTACGTGGCGTGTCGTTGATTCGCAAATGTATGGAAGGTGCAGTTCATATCCTGTCCAAATGGTTAAAAAACGATGGGCGAACAAAACACGTATTCAATTTGTACGATTGAGTACGGCGTACTTGCGTTATTTGGTCTAATTTTGCAAACGACAAATAAATATTACCTTTATGCCAATAATGCGGAATTGTTCGCATACACACACACAACGCACACACAATCAAATTATACTAAATCAACAAAATGACCCAAACATTGGTGTCGCTGTCATACACCCAAAATCCGGGATGGACTATGAGCGAATAATTATGTATACATATAGCATAGGGTTAAAATTTTGGGACTGATAGGAATTACTGCCGAGAGGTGGGCGTTCTGTCGGTCCCTTTTACCCGTTTAACACAATAAGACCATAAACAATGAAGAAATTACTCTTAACATTAGGCTTTGTCGCAGCTGTGTTCACTGTGCATGCCTACGAGAAACGCGACCTGCTACAGAAGTCGGCTACTGAGGCTGAGGTGAAGCAGGCGCTTGTGATGGACCAGAAGTGGGTGCCTTACCCAGCTTATAGCGACCGCAATGGATGGGAGGCTCTGCTTGGCTCTGCACGCGACCAAATCATCAAGATGGGCGAGCGCAACCTCGGCTATCAGTGGGAGGTGGTGAAGGCAAGCCAGTATCTGGAATATGAGAAGTCGGGCAGCCGCAAGATTATGGAAAACCCCAACAATCGCAACTCAACGGCGTTCGGCAGACTGCTTATGGCAGAGCTTGCCGAGGGCAAGGGACGATTCATCACCGACATTATGGACGGTGTGTTCTACTTCTGCGAGCAGACAACATGGGCAGAGTCGGCTCATCTCGTGTCTTTCCAGAAGTCGAAACGTGCCATTCCTGACTTCCGCACCGACGTGCTCGAACTGCATCAAGGCGGTGTGGCACAGATGCTGTCGTGGACTTACTACTATCTGCACGACCAGTTTGACAAGATTGACCCCATCATATCGCTGCGTCTGCGACACGAATTGCAGAAGCGCGAGCTCGACCCGTATATCAATCGCACCGACTTCTGGTGGATGGCTACCGAGGAGAAGCCCGACCTATTTGTGAACAACTGGAACCCGTGGTGCAACGCCAACGCCCTGCTGTGCTACATGCTGCTGGAGAACGATCGCGACAAGCTGGCTAAGGCTGTGTACAAGTCGATGGTGTCGGTGGACCGCTACCTCAACTATATGAAGGCAGACGGAGCATGCGAGGAAGGACCCGCATACTGGGGACATGCCTTTGGCAAACTGTTTGACTACTTGCAGGAACTGGACATGCTGACAGGCGGCAAGGTGACACTCTTCAACAACAAACTGGTGAAGAACATGGGCGAGTTTGTAGCCAAGTCGTACATAGGCAATGGCTATGTAGTGAACTTCGCTGACGCTTCGGCACGTGTTGACAAGTACATGGCTTTGGTGTATCGTTGTGGCAAGGCGCTGGGCAGCAAGGAGATGATGGACATGGCTGTAGACTGCTTCCACGAGAATCCGGAGGGAGTGCCGTCTATTTGGCTCGACACATACAAGCAGTTGGAGGCACTGAAGGTGCTACAGGAGATGAAGGATGCTAAGGGTGGATATAAGTCGGAGGCATTCACATGGTATCCGCAGACCGAGTTCTGCTACTTGCGTAATGGCGACACATTCTTTGCAGCAAAGGGCGGATTCAACAACGAGAGCCACAACCACAATGATGTTGGCACATTTGTGCTCTACTTTGACAACACCCCGATAATGATAGACGCAGGTGTGGGTACATACACACGCCAGACATTCTCGTCGGAGCGCTACAACATCTGGACAATGCAGAGCAACTATCACAATCTGCCGATGATAAACGGAGTGGCAGAGAAGTTTGGCAAGGAGTATAAAGCCACTAACACACGTGCCGACCGCCGCAACATGACATTCAGCGTGGACATAGCCAAGGCTTATCCAGAGGAGGCTTGTGTGGACAGCTGGGTGCGCTCTTATCAGCTGAAGAAGGGCAAACTCGTGTTTAGCGACAACTTCAAACTGAGCGAAACAAAGGCTTCGAACATCGTCAACTTCCTGACATGGGGCGACGTAGACATATCTAACAAGGGCATTGTGAATATCAATGTGAAGGGAGTGAAGGCTCGTCTCGACTACGACGCTGACACATTCGAGCCGTCGATAGAGACTGTCAACATCAGCGACCCACGTCTGACAAAGGTTTGGGGCGACAAGGTCTATCGTCTTTCGCTCAAGGCTAAGACGATGACCAAGACGGGAAATTATAAGTATGTGATAACCAAGGGCGGGAAGTAAGAACACTTAATTCTCGTGTTCCTTGGTGACATATCGTTGCCAATAGGCAATGAGTAGAGTGGTGAGAGGCAAGGCGATGATGAGTCCGATGAATCCCAACAACGCACCCCATACCGAGAGCGAAAGCAAGAGTATGGCGGGGTTGAGCCCCATTGCCTTGCCCATAATCTTAGGTGTGACTATCATGTCGGTGATTATCTGTACGACGATGAAGAGTCCGACAGCCAGTCCGAACACCATCCAGAAGTTTTCGCCAGTGTCGGCAGCCTTGAGCATGGCAAGGAATGCCGTAGGAATGAGCGCAAAGGTGTGCAGATAAGGCACGAGGTCCATCACACCAATGAGAATGCCAAGACCTATAGCCATAGGAAAATCCATGATGCTGAATCCGATGCAGAACATTATGCCCATGCACAGAGCCACCATACTCTGACCACGTATGTAGTTGTTGAGCTCGCGCTCTACGTCGCCAGCCAGCTCATGCCAGAAGGGACGGTTCTTCTTGGGGAATATCTTAATCCAGTTGGTTGTGAGAAACTCGTAGTCGAGTAGTATGAAGAACATATACAACAATGTGATACACGAAGCGACAACGCTCTTCATGATGTAGGCAGTTTGTCCTATCACGGCAAACACCTTGGGCATCGTAGTGCGCAGAGTCTCCTTGAAGTCGCTGCTCTTGAAGAATCGTTCTATCTCAGTCTGATTGTTCTCAAGCCACTCCTTGACAAGCGTTGAGAGGTCGTTGGTGTGGGTGGTTTGATGGAGCCAGTGCATCAGATAGCTGTATAGCTTCTGAAACTGGTCGATTATGGGGGGAATGATGAAATAAATCATTAGACCGATGACACTCAGCACGGCAAGCATGGCAATAATGATAGCCAAGGCACGCACCTTGACACGCATGCGATATTGTATGAACTTGACCATAGGGTAGAGCAGATAGGCAAAGAGCCACGCAATGAAGAATGGCAACAGCACACTGCTCAGATAGTTGGTGACATAGAGCACGGCGAGCACGAGCGCCCCAGCGCCCACCCACCGTATTAGCTTGTCGAAGGTTATCTTTTGTTCAGCCATATATTTAGTTGTCCTTATTCACCTTATTATAGCATTCGCGGCACAGCGGTTCGTATTCAGCCTGCTCGCCGATGAGCACCTGATTGTCGTCGTGCACCAGTCGGTGGCTGACATAGGCAAGGGCTCCGCACTTGACACAGATGGCATGCACCTTGGTGACATCGTCGGCAACAGCGCACAGCGACGGGATAGGACCGAAGGGAGTGCCTTTGAAGTCCATATCGAGACCGGCAATGATGACACGCACACCACAGTTGGCAAGCTCGTTGCACACGCTGACAAGCTCGTTGTCGAAGAACTGCGCCTCGTCGATGCCCACAACGTCGATGTCAAAGCCTCCATCCTCGTTGCGATTGAGGGCGGGGAGAATCTCGGCTGCACGACTGATAGGCGTAGACGGAATCTCGTTGCGGTCGTGGCTCACCACGCAGTCCTCAGAGTAACGATTGTCAATGAGTGGCTTGAATATAACTACTCTCTGGCGTGCGAATGTGGCACGCTTCATACGGCGAATCAATTCCTCGGTCTTGCCAGAGAACATCGATCCGCATATTACTTCTATTCTTCCTTGGCGATGCTGCTCGCCCATTAAATTTACTGTCATGATGAGTGCAAAATTACAAAGACGTTTTAAAAATTGCAAAGAAACACTCTGTTTTTTTGCCGTTCTTGATTAATATAGTTATATTTGTCGCCTAATATGGGTATATTGTATATTGTGCCCACTCCGGTGGGGAATATGGAGGACATGACAATGCGTGCCATCCGTATATTGAAAGAGGTCGACCTGGTGCTTGCCGAGGACACGCGCACATCAGGCATATTGCTGCAACACTTCGGCATAAAAAATCGTCTTGCATCGCACCACAAGTTTAATGAGCATGGCACAAGTGCCGCCATTGTGGAGCGTCTGAAGGCGGGCGAGACTATTGCGCTCATCAGCGACGCAGGCACTCCAGGCATCAGCGACCCAGGATTCTTCTTGGCTCGTGAGGCTGCCAAGGCTGGTGTGACGGTGCAGTGTCTGCCCGGAGCTACGGCTTTCGTACCTGCCATAGTGTCGTCGGGGCTGCCGTGCGACCGCTTCTGCTTTGAGGGATTTCTGCCACAGAAGAAGGGTAGGCAGACATTGCTGGAATCGCTACAGGCGGAGACACGCACGATGATATTCTATGAGTCGCCATACAGACTCGTGAAGACACTCGAACAGTTTGCCACAGTGTTTGGCGAGACTCGCCAAGCAAGCGTCTGTCGAGAGATATCCAAGATGCACGAGGAGAGCGTGAGAGGCTCGTTGAAGGAGATAATAGACCACTTTCACACCACGGAGCCACGTGGCGAGATAGTGATAGTGGTGGCAGGATGTGGCGAAGGAGAGATGTCGGCACTCAAAGCTCTGAAGGAACAGAAGAAGCCAAAGAAGGAAAAACTGAGCAACAAGGAGCGATATGCTATGCGTGAGGCTGCCCCGGAGGAGTTCAAAAAGAAGAAGTTCAGACAAGAAGAACAACTTGATTAAAAACAGATAATAACCAAAAAAACTCGAAAATATGAAGAATCTTTCGTTTTTACTATTTGCATTGGCAATGGCTGTTTTTGTCTCTTGCGGAAGTAATGAGAAGAAACCGCAAGTGGAGAATTTCGAACAGAATGACTCTTTGCAGAAGATTATCTCGCAGAAGGACAACGAAATCAATGACATGATGGAGACCTTCAACCAGATTCAGGAAGGATTGCGTGAGATAAACGAGGCTGAGAATCGCGTGAATATCGTAAAGGATGGTGAGGGCAGTGACAAGCGCCGCCAGATAGTGGAGAACATTCAGTTCATCCAGAGCACTATGAAGCAGAACCGTGCGCTCATAGAGAAGTTGCGCCGTCAGATGCGCGAGTCGAGCGTGAAGGGCGACAATATGCGTAAGTCGATAGACGACTTGGTGAAACAGATGGAGGCTAAGGACCAGGAACTGCAGAAGTTGCGTGCAGAGCTTGACGCTAAGAACATTCATATCGCCGAACTTGACAAGACTGTAAGTGACCTCAACGACAATGTGTCGTCGCTCAAGAATGAGTCGTCGCAGAAGTCGGAGACTATCAGCGCTCAGGACAAGCAGCTCAACACAGCATGGTTTGTGTTCGGAACAAAGAAGGAACTGAAGGATCAGCGCATCATTGATGGTTCGCGTGTGCTTGAGTCGAACTTCAACAAGAACTACTTCACCAAGATTGATATCCGTGTGGAGAAGGAGATTAAGCTCTACTCAAAGTCGGCTAAGATTCTGACTATGCACCCGTCAAGCTCGTATACTCTGGAGCGCGATGCCAATAAGCTCTATGTGCTGCGCATCAACAACCCACAGATATTCTGGTCGACAAGCAAGTATCTTGTTATCCTGGTGAAGCAGTAAAGCCTAAATTAACGGGTAATTAACGAATAATTAACGATATAATTAACGAATAATTAACGATATAATTAACGAATAATTAACGGGTAATTAACCGCAATTAACGACAAAGAAAATAAACGTAGTCGTTAATGCCGGTTAATTACCCGTTAATTTATCCGTTAATTTACCCGTAAATTTATTCGTTAATTATATGTGTTAGCGTCTGCTTCGGAAGAAATCCGTCATTAGTGTACGGCAATCCTCCTCCAAAACCCCTTGAATCACCACACACTTAGGATGCAGCGCCTTGGGAGCAAAGCGCATGAAACCACGCTTCTCGTCGGCAGCACCAAACACAACACGCCTTATTTGCGACCAACCGATAGCCCCAGCACACATGATGCAAGGCTCCACCGTAACGTAGAGAGTGCAGTCGGTGAGATACTTGCCACCCAACTGGTTGGCAGCCATAGTGATGGCTTGCATCTCGGCATGAGCAGTGACATCGCCGAGCGTCTCCGTAAGGTTGTGAGCACGTGCTATGATGCGGTCGTTAGCCACGATGACAGCACCAACAGGAATCTCGCCCTCGTCGCGAGCAGCCTTAGCCTCGTCAAGGGCGCGGCGCATGAATAGCTCGTCCTTCTTTTTCTGTTCTTCTGTAATGTCCATATCTTGTAATGTAGTATAATTTCTTTGCATTTGCAAAATTACTACATTAAAACCATATTTAACACCAAAAAATTACGTACCTTTGTGAAAAACATCATCGTATGGCACAACACAACCAACTCGGCAAATGGGGCGAGGAATATGCAGAGACGTATCTGCGCGACCATGGCTACGACATCATGGAGCGCGACTGGCGCATAGGTCATCGCGATATTGACATCATAGCACGTTCGCCCGATGGACACGATGTGGTGTTTGTGGAGGTGAAGACACGCACAAATGACGTGGTGACAAAGCCAGAGGATGCCATAGACATAAAGAAGATACGCAACATTGGGATGGCTGCCAACGCATACGTGAAGGCAAAGAATATCGTTGACAACCTGCGCTTTGATGTGATGTCTATAGTTGGAGACTGCGCTGACAATGCACAGATAGAACATATCAAAGATGCCTTCAACCCTTGTCTTGCATACAGATAGATAATAATTATGTATAAAGAAATAATACATCTGCACGAGACGGCTTCGACAAGCGACTATCTAAGCTCGATCGCTACTCCGTCTGCCGATGCTATGACTGTAGCTGTAGCCGAGTATCAGACGGCGGGCAGAGGTCAGGGCTACAACAAATGGGAGAGTGAGAAGGGTAAAAACCTCTTGTTCTCAATACTGACAGGTAGTGTTGAAGTGGCTGCAAGAGAACAGTTTGTGCTGTCGATGGCTGGAGCATTGGCGCTAAAGGCTGTGCTTGACGGCTATTGTGAGGACATATCGCTGAAGTGGCCCAACGACATATATTGGCGCGACCGCAAGATAAGCGGTACACTAATAGAGACATCGCTTGCTGGCAAGCACATCGTGCGCTGCATATACGGCATTGGACTAAATGTCAATCAACGAGAGTTTCGCAGTGATGCACCCAATCCTGTGTCCTTATATAATATAATAGGTGAGGAAACAAGGCTTGATACTCTGCTCGACTCTATACTCGAACGCTTTGAGCATTACTATCAGATGGCGGCAGAAGGAAAGTGTGACGAGATAAGCACAGAATATCATGCTGCCCTATATCGCCGCGACGGAATGCACGCTTATGAGGACAGCCAGACGGGCGAGCGATTTGAGGCGAGGATAAAAGGTGTGGAACTGTGCGGACTGCTACATCTTGTAGACTCGGATGGCAAGGAACGTGTATATACACTGAAAGAGGTGAGGTTTGTCAAATGACAAACCACGATAGAGATAAATATTAAAAACCCAATAATTAAATAACAAAGGAAATTATGAGCAAGTTCAACAGAATTCTTCTCAAGCTCAGTGGCGAGAGCCTTATGGGCAAGCAGAGCTTTGGCATCGACCCAGTACGTCTGGGCGAGTATGCACAGCAAATAAAGGAAGTACACGAGATGGGTGTGCAAATAGGCATCGTTATCGGTGGTGGCAACATCTTCCGTGGACTCAGCGGAGCTTCAAAGGGCTTCGACCGTGTGAAGGGCGACCAGATGGGTATGTGTGCAACAGTCATCAACTCACTCGCTCTAAGCTCGGCTCTTGGAGCTATCGGCGTGAAGACAAAGGTGCTCACTGCTATACGCATGGAGCCTATCGGTGAGTTCTACTCTAAGTGGAAGGCTATCGAGGCTATGGAGGCAGGTTATGTGTGCATCTTCTCAGCCGGAACAGGTTCGCCTTACTTCACTACAGACACTGGTTCGTCGCTCCGCGGCATAGAGATTGAGGCAGACGTGATGCTGAAGGGTACACGTGTTGACGGCATCTACACTGCCGACCCAGAGAAGGACCCAACAGCAACAAAGTTTACTGACATCACATACGACGAGATTTATACTCGCGGCTTGAAGGTGATGGACCTCACTGCCACAACTATGTGCAAAGAGAACAATCTGCCTATCTATGTATTCAATATGGACATTGTGGGCAATCTGAAGAAGGTTATGGAGGGTGAGCCAATAGGCACACTGGTGCATAACTAATAATTAGTTGAGAGTTGAGAGTTTCAACTCTCAACTCTCAACTTCTATAGAATCTGAAGCACTTCTTTTACGTCATCAATCTTGTGCAATTCGTCCATGATGACCTTCACTTCGCTGCGGTCGTGAACACGTATTTCGATGAGACCGTCAAATATTCCCTCATTGCTTTCGATAGTCATCTTGTGGATATTGACATCAAGTTTGTCGGAAATCACCTCAGCCACATCGTGCAACATACGCTTGCGGTCGATGCCTCGAATCTCGATAGTGGCATCGAAGAACATCACCTTGTGCATGTCCCACTTAGCGTCGAGGAGACGTTTGCCGTAAGTAGCTTTGAGTTTGGAAGCTACAGAGCAGTCGCGGCGGTGAATCTCGATGCGGTTCTTATTGTCGATATAGCCGAGAATGTCGTCACCCGGAATAGCATGACAGCATGCCGGGAAAATGAACTTGTTGATATTCTCCTCGTTGATGATGACAGGTTTCTTCTTGTTGAAGCCCTCACCAACGGTGAATAGTTCATCCTTTTTGTCGTCCTTCTTATTGCCTTTGCCGAGGAACGGCACAAACTTGAGCCAGTTGACACCATTGTCGCTCTTCTTTTCGCGTAGTTCGTCGAGGTCTTTGTCGCCGAGCAACACAGTGCGTCTGCCTATAGCAAGGAATAGATCGTCAGTCTTCTTCATCTCATGCAAGTCGCAAAGTTTGCCGAGCACAGTGGTAGTCATCTCCAGCTCGTTCTTGCGCAACCAGTCGTCGAGTATCTGCTCGCCCCTCTTCTGAGTCTCGCGGTTGTCGCGACGCAGTATGGCGAGGATTTTGCCCTTAGCCTTGGCGGTAGACACAAAGTTGATCCACGACTGCTGCACATGCTGCGACTTGGAAGAAAGAATCTCAACCTGGTCGCCACTCTGCAACTTGTGGCTCAGTGGCACGAGTTTATGGTTGACCTTAGCACCTATACAATGAGAGCCAAGGAATGTGTGTATTTGGAAAGCGAAGTCGAGAGCAGTACATCCTGCGGGCATCGTCTTGATTTCGCCCTTAGGAGTGAATACGAATATCTCGCTTGCGAAGAGATTGAGCTTGACGGTATCGAGGAAGTCCATCGCATCAGGCTGAGGATCGTCGAGAATCTCCTTGATTGTAGATAGCCAGTTGTTGAGTTCGGTGTCGTCGTTGAGTTCGGCAGGAACACCGTCCTTATACTTCCAGTGTGCTGCGAAGCCTTGTTCAGCCACCTCGTCCATGTGGTCGGAACGAATCTGCACCTCAATCCATTTGCCCTGACTTGACATCAGTGTCACATGCAGAGCCTGGTAGCCGTTGGCTTTGGGATGGTTGACCCAATCGCGCAGTCGGTCGGGATGCGACTTGTAAATCTGATTGATGGCAACGTATATCTTAAAGCATTCGTTGATTTCCTCCGAGCGTTCTTTGGGGGTGTAGATGATGCGGACAGCAAGTATGTCGTAGATTTCGTCAAATGTGACATGCTTGTTCTGCATCTTGTTCCAGATGGAATATGGACTCTTGACACGCGCCTTCAGTTCGTATTGGATGCCCATTCGGTCGAGAGCCTCGCGGATAGGCTTGGTGAAAGTCTCGAAAATAGAGTCGCGCTGTTGCTGAGTGTCGGCGAGCTTGCCCTTGATATAGTTGTATTCGTCGGGATGTTCATACTTGAACGAGAGGTCTTCGAGTTCGGTCTTAATCTTGTTGAGTCCGAGACGATTGGCAAGTGGTGCGTAGATGTAGAGCGTTTCTCCAGCAATCTTATACTGCTTGTTGGCAGGTTGCGACTCAAGTGTTCGCATGTTGTGCAGACGGTCGCAAATCTTGATAAGGATAACACGTATGTCGTCGCTCATCATGAGCAGCAACTTCTTGAAGTTCTCAGCCTGTGCCGAAGCCTGGTCGCCAAAGATGCCACCCGAAATCTTAGTCAGTCCGTCTACAATCTGGGCTATTTTCGGTCCGAAGATGTTCTCCATGTCCTCCACAGTGTAGTCAGTGTCTTCCACAACGTCGTGAAGGAGTGCCGCACAGATGCTTGTAGAGCCGAGTCCCATCTCCTTGACTGCAATTCGTGCCACAGCTATCGGGTGCATGATGTAAGGCTCACCAGACAAGCGCCTCACCCCCTTATGAGCCTGTCGGGCGAAGTTGAAGGCTTTGGTGATAATGTCAACTTTCTTGCGATGGCGTGAAGAAACATATATTTCGAGCACTTCTTTAAAGGCGTTTTCAATGAGTATGTCGTCAGCTGCCTCTCTCTGCTGATCTTTCAGTTTTTGTTCGTCCATGATACAGGTCTCCTATTGTTTTTTAGTGTAAAGATTAGGGCGATTTGTAATTTGCCTATGTTTATAGAAAAGTGTAAAGGCCATGGCATTCCTGCCGCAGCCCTTGTCGTATATTGCAAGTGGCTATGGCAGGAATGCCATAGCCTCCTACTTATTTGTCTTGTTATTTAATTCTTATCTTCTTGCCTGCACGTATGCTGCTACCACTGATTTTATTGAGCTTCTTGAGCTTGCTAACGGTGGTGCCGTTGCGGCGTGCTATCTCCGAGAGGGTGTCGCCCTGACGGATAGTGATGTTGCGTCCTCCGCTGTTTCTCTTCTTCTTGTTTCGTGAATTCCTTGAGTTGCGGCTATTACGAGCCGAATTTCTGCCACGAGTTGAACTTGAGCTACTGCGCTGATAAGTAGCTTCGTTGTTCACCTCCACCTCAGTGCGCTTGGCAAGCAGCACCTCAGGACGATAGGCGTAGATAGAATCCTCGTTGTCGATGAACTTGCCCACATATGTAGCTGGCAGACGCAGAGCCATAGGGTGGGTGAGACCATTGACAATGTTGCGGCGATACTGCGGGTTGAGCTGCTTAATCTGCTCGATGTCCATGTCGAGCACCTTTGCCACCTGTTCGAAGTGGACGTCGCGGCTAACCACCACGGTGTCGGTTTTAGCCGGCAGATCAGCCTCCATCGGGCAGATATTGTGGTCGCAGTAGTATGTCATGATATAGTTGGCGGCAATGAATGCCGGAACATATCCTCTTGTCTCCTTAGGCAGATAAGGGTAGATCTGCCAGTAGTCGGTGGCACCGTTCGAACGGTGTATAGCCTTATTGATGTTTTCTGGTCCGCAGTTGTAAGCAGCGATAACCAGATTCCAGTCGCCGAATATCTTGTAGAGGTCGCGCAGATAATGCGCTGCGGCGTATGATGAGCGCACAGGGTCGCGGCGCTCGTCGACGAGCGAGTTGATTTCGAGTCCATAGCGCTTGCCAGTGCCAATCATGAACTGCCAGAGTCCGGTTGCACCCACACGCGACACGGCGTTGGGATTGAGCGCCGACTCTATGACCGGCAGATACTTCAGCTCAAGTGGTAAGCCGTAAGCCTCAAGAGCCTCCTCAAACTGAGGCATAAAGAAGTTCTGCGCACCGAGCATTATGCTGACCGAACGGCGCAAGTGTCCGCTGTATCGGTCGATGAATTTCTGCACAACGTCGTTGTACGGCATTTCAATCACTGACGGGATGCGTGCAAGACGCTCCTTATACACTTCCTTGCTGTACACTGGATTCACATCCGCCATGTTGCAGTCGCTGCCCATTTTCAGATAGGTCTTGTTGTTGTAGACCGTCAGCAGCGAGTCGTAGTCGCTTGTCATAGCCTCGGGCAGGTCGATAATCTCCTTCTTGCCCTCGGTTGTAGTCACAATGATTTCTGTCTCGTCGTCGTCGCTCTGCGCGAGGATTGGGGTAGAGAAGCCAAGAATCGCTGTGGCAATCAATACTAAAGTCTTTTTCATCTATATTTTATAAACTGTTATAATCTATTTCTTGTTCTTTGTTGTTAGCTTAGAAGTTGAGGCTGAAACTCATTCCCACGCTGTTAGCCTTGAGAGGGTTGCGCTCGCGTTCATTATTTATTATAGTAGGTTCAACCCTAAGGCTGAGGTCCTTTGAGATATCAAATTCGGAGAGCGATGCGTCGACATAAGCGTCGATGATGCTCAGGGCGTAAACTCCCACAAGGCAGAAGAAACTCATGTCGCGCCAGCGGCGAAACTTGTCCTTGCGCTTCTTGAAGAGAGTTTGGTAGCGTTGTAAGTTCGACTCATCAATCTTAGCCCCAAGATGCAGAAACTGGTTGTAGCTCTGCGTGTTAGGGTCGTCGTCCATGATGTCGAGATAAGCCTGCGAGTAGTCGCGATACATCTGGTTGTTCCAGCGCATGGCATAGGCACAACCTACAAATCCGCCGTACACGATAGGTATCTTCCAGTACTTGCGGTTGTATATCTGTCCGGCTCCGGGCAACACTATGGCGAGCCACATGGCACGCTTTGCGTTAGGGCGCCATGTGTTCCAGTCGCGTTTTTGCGGCTGCTTAATCGAGTCGGTGGTAATTGCAAGCGTCTTCAGCGTGTCCTGCTGTGCGAATATAGCAGACAGCGAGTCGGCTTTTTGCTGCGCCGCAACTTTTGCCGGCATCATAGCCAGCAATAGGGCGACAGTCAAAGTTTGCAATATATTTAGCAGAAATTTGTTCACAGTTGTTTTTACTACTTTATCCGTTTTGTCCCAACATTCTTATTGTTGTTTCATTTTGTCGAAGGCGCTCATGATGTGCTCCAGCTGTTCCTCGTTGTCGAATGGAATGGTGATTTTGCCTTTTCCCTTCGGCGAGCATGTCATCTGCACCTTGGTATGCAGAAAGTCAGACAAGCTGTTGCGCAGCATATTGAACTCCTCTGGCAGTTTGGCTTTAGCCACGATGGTCTTGCGTCCACTCTCCACGTCCTCGCCATTCTTGAGTCGCTGTGCCATCTCCTCCACCTTGCGCACCGAGTAGCCATGCTTAATCACCTCGTTGAACAGTTTAATCTGTAGTGAGGGCGAGTCGATAGCAAGCAATGCTCGTGCATGCCCCATGTCTATCTCCTTCTTTTGCAGCGCTATCTGCACTTGAGCCGGCAGACGCAGTAGACGTAGATAGTTGGTTATCGCTGTGCGGCTCTTGCCCACACGCTCCGACACCTTCTCTTGTGTCATTCCCTCGGCGTCGAGCAGATGCTCATAGGCAAGAGCAATCTCTATGGCGTTGAGGTCTTCGCGCTGTATATTCTCCACGAGAGCCATCTCCATGATGTTCTCGTCGCTGATGGTGCGTATGTATGCAGGAATGGCGTACAGACCTGCGATGAGCGAAGCTCGCCAACGGCGTTCGCCAGCAATGATTTGGTATTTGCTGTCGTCCATCTGTCGCAGAGTGATGGGCTGAATGATACCAATCTGTCGGATGCTTGCCGCGAGTTCTTGAAGCGAGTCTTGATCGAAGTCGCGTCGTGGCTGATTGGGGTTAGCTTCTATCTGCGAGAGTGGTATCTCGTTGATGGTGGACGAGCCTTGGGTGCGCACTCCACCTGTATCTATGAGCGCGTCAAGTCCCTTTCCTCCCTCAATGTCGTCGAGTCCGCGTCCGAGCACGCTTCTATTAAATTTCTTGTGTACTGCCATTTATTATTCGTTGCGTGTAAGGTTCTTGTTGATAATCTCCTTGGCGAGAGCCAGATGGTTTTTCGAGCCTGCCGAGTCGGCGTCGTACAGAATCACGGGCAATCCGTGGCTTGGGCTTTCGCTCAGTTTCACGTTGCGCTGTATCACTGTCTTGAACACAAGTTCTTGGAAGTGTCTCTTCACCTCGTCGTATATCTGGTTGGCAAGGCGCAGTCGGCTGTCGTACATCGTGAGCAAGAATCCCTCTATCTCAAGAGTGGGGTTGAGCTTGCTCTTTATTATCTTAATGGTGTTGAGCAGCTTTGTGATGCCTTCGAGTGCGAAGTATTCACACTGCACGGGTATTATCACCGAGTCGGCAGCAGTGAGCGCGTTGACGGTGATGAGTCCGAGCGACGGGCTACAGTCGATGAGAATGTAGTCGTATTCGTCGCGTATCTTGTCGAGCATGTTCTTGATGATGCGCTCACGGTTCTTGAGGTTGAGCATCTCTATTTCCGCCCCGACGAGGTCGATGTGGCTGGGAATGATGTCGAGTCCGTTGATGTCTGTTGTGTATATAGCGTCGCGCACGTCTGCTTGATCAATGATGCATTCGTATAACGAGCTGTCTATTTCATTAATGTCCACTCCGAGACCACTTGATGCATTGGCCTGCGGGTCGGCGTCTACTACGAGTACTGTTTTCTCAAAAGTAGCGAGCGATGCCGCGAGATTAATTGTCGTTGTTGTCTTGCCAACTCCACCTTTTTGGTTGGCGAGTGCTATTATCTTTCCCATTTACGTCAAAATTATTTGGCAAAGTTACATATTTTATGTGAGATACTGCTCGTTTAAACCTTTTTTCGTACATTTGCAAAAGAAATAAAGACAAATTTATGAATATTAAAAGACCGTTAATACTAATTTCCAACGACGATGGCTATCATGCCAAGGGCATCAACTCGCTCATTGACATGGTGCGCGACATCGCCGACATCATAGTGTGCGCCCCTGAGTCGGCGCGTTCGGGATTTGCCACAGCCTTCTCTGCCACCACACCGCTACGTCTCAAGTTGCGTCGTCATGAGGAGGGTATGGAGATGTGGTCGTGCAATGGCACTCCTGTCGACTGTGTGAAGATTGCCCTTCAAGAACTTTTTGCCGACCGTCTGCCCGATATGATATTGGGTGGCATCAATCATGGCGACAACGCTTCGGTAAATGTTCACTATAGTGGCACGATGGGCGTCACGCTTGAGGGTTGTATGAAGTATATTCCGTCTGTAGGTTTTTCGCTTTGCGACTTTCATGACGATGCCGATTTTGAACCGTTGCGTCCCTATGTGCGCCAGATTGTGGAGAAAGTGCTACGTGAGGGACTACCAAAGGGGGTGTGTTTGAATGTCAACTTCCCCAAGCTACAGGAATTTCGTGGTGTCAAAATGTGTCGCATGGCTATGGGTACATGGTATAACGAGTGTGTGAAGATGCGCCATCCACATGGATACGACTATTTCTGGATGACAGGTTCATATCGCAACGACGAGCCAGAAGCTGAGGACACAGACAACTGGGCACTCACTCATGGTTACGTGGCTATAACGCCGACACGTATTGATGTGACCGACTACGATACGTTGAAGAATTTTAAATTATGAAATACTACTTGATTGTAGGCGAGGCATCGGGCGACTTGCATGCCTCGCATCTCATGGCTGCATTGCGACAAAGAGACGACAACGCTGAGTTTAGATTCTTTGGTGGCGACCTTATGTCGGCTGTGGGCGGCACACGTGTCAAGCACTATCGCGAATTGGCATACATGGGATTCATACCTGTGCTGCTGCATCTGCGCACTATTTTCCGCAATATGGCTATGTGCAAGCGTGATATCGTGGAGTGGCAGCCTGATGCAGTGATACTTGTAGACTATCCAGGCTTCAATCTCGATATAGCTAAGTATGTGCATGCCAACACGCACATACCTGTCTACTACTACATATCGCCTAAGATATGGGCTTGGAAGGAATGGCGCATCAGGCGCATCAAGCGCGATGTGGACGAAATGTTCTCGATATTGCCCTTTGAGGTGCCGTTCTTCGAGCAGAAACATCATTATCCTATTCATTATGTCGGCAATCCGACAGCTGAAGAAGTGCGCCAATTTCGGGCTGGATATACTGAGAGTGAGTCTGAGTTTAAGCGTCGACATGGTCTGAGCGACAAGCCTATAATAGCCCTTCTTGCCGGAAGTAGACGCCAAGAAATCAAGGATAATTTGCCTGCAATGATAGAGGCTGCAAGTCGTTTTGTCGACTATCAGCTTGTTCTTGCTGGAGCACCGAGTATTCCCAGCGAATACTACGCTCGTTTCTTATCGGGTAGGGATGTCGCACTTATTGATAACGACACTTACGCTCTGCTGTCGCATGCCCGCGCCGCAGTCGTTACAAGTGGTACAGCCACTCTTGAAACCGCCCTGTTTGGTGTCCCACAGGTGGTGTGCTACGAGACACCGCTACCAACCATCATCGCCTTCTGCCGCCGTCATGTGCTCAAGGTGAAGTATATCTCGCTCGTCAATCTTATTGATGACAGTGAAGTGGTGCGCGAACTCGTTGCCGACACGTTCTCAGTGGACAACATTGCCCACGAATTATCGCTCATTCTGCCCGATGGCAAGCCACGCGAGCGCATGCTTGACGGATATGAGCGAATATGGAAGAAACTTGGTGACAGCAGTCCGTCGACAAGTGCGGCGCATATAATTTATTCGCTTGTGGAGAAAACAGGCGAGTAGTATATTGCCTGTTATATTAATAATATAATTTAAATTTCTTTGTTCTTCCACCTAAAATTTGTACTTTTGCACAAAAATAGCGAAAACACATTATATATATAAACAAATTCTTGTATATGAAACTCGATTTGCTGACAGCCATCTCGCCCATTGACGGTCGTTACAGAGGCAAGACAGAGAAGCTTGCCGACTATTTTTCGGAGTATGCACTCATTCGCTATAGAGTGCGTGTAGAGATTGAATATTTCATTACACTTTGTGAGTTGCCACTGCCGCAACTCAAGAGTTTCGACCACTCGCTGTTCGAGACACTTCGCGCCATCTATCGCGACTTCAACGAGGAGTCGGCACAGCGTGTGAAGGACATTGAGAAAGTGACCAACCACGACGTGAAAGCTGTGGAATACTTCATCAAGGAGGAATTCGACAAGATTGGCGGTCTCGAAGAGTATAAGGAGTTTATCCACTTCGGACTCACATCTCAGGACATTAACAACACCAGTGTGCCTCTCTCTATCAAGGAGGCTCTCGACGAGGCTTACTATCCACTCGTTGAGGAACTCATCCAGCAGCTACAGCAGTATGCCGACGAGTGGAAGGACGTGCCCATGCTCGCCAAGACCCACGGTCAGCCTGCTTCTCCTACACGCCTTGGCAAGGAGGTGATGGTGTATGTATATCGTCTCACAGAGCAGCTCGCACAGCTCAAGGCTTGCAAGCTCACAGCTAAGTTTGGTGGTGCAACCGGCAACTACAACGCCCACCACGTGGCTTACCCTGAGTACGACTGGAAGGCTTTCGGCAACCGTTTCGTCAGCGAAAAGCTCGGATTGGAGCGTGAGCAGTACACCACACAGATTAGCAACTACGACTGCCTCGGTAGTGTGTTCGACGCAATGCGCCGCATCAACACCATTATCATCGACCTCGACCGCGACTTCTGGATGTATATCTCTATGGACTACTTCAAGCAGAAGATTAAGGCAGGTGAGGTAGGCTCAAGCGCAATGCCACATAAGGTAAACCCAATCGACTTCGAGAACTCAGAGGGCAACCTCGGTATAGCTAACGCTGTGCTCCAGTTCCTCGCTCAGAAACTTCCGGTTAGCCGCCTACAGCGCGACCTCACCGACTCTACAGTTTTGCGCAATGTCGGCGTGCCTTTTGGTCATGGCATGATAGCCCTGGCAAGCACACTCAAGGGTCTGCGCAAGCTCATCCTTCACGACGAGAAGATAGAGGAAGACCTCAACAATACATGGGCTGTTGTGGCTGAGGCCATCCAGACCATCCTGCGTCGCGAGGCTTATCCACACCCATACGAGGCGCTGAAAGCACTCACACGCACCAACAAGAAAATGACCGAAGAGACCATACACGAGTTTATTCAGACTCTCAACGTGAGCGACAGTGTCAAGGCTGAGCTGATGGCAATTACACCACACAATTACACTGGCATCTAAGGCAAACAGCAAAGAGATTATAGCAATCTATATATAATTATAAGCAAGTTAACAATTTAGTAAAAAAACAGAAGTGCATCTATCCCATATTTGACAGATATAAACACGGGATATGGGAATGGGTGTCACTTGCCGTGAGGCGAAAAAAGTAAAGTATTATGGATTCAGAATTGGAAAAGAACCAGGAACAGAAAGCAGCGGATCAAACTACAGGCAATAGCGAGAGCTACGGCCGTCCCGCAGGAAATTATCAGAGAGAGTATCGCAGTGTGACCGGACGCCGTCCGCGCATCCACACTCAGCGTCCTTACAACAACGACCGCAACGCCTCTACAGGCGGCGACGACAACGGATTCCGCCCCGAGGGATTCGGTGCAGGTCTCGGTTCGTCTAATGGCGGCTACCAGCAGCGTCCTCAGCAGGGCGGCTATCAGCAGCGTGGCGGCTACAACAACCGTGGCGGCTATCGTCCACGCTACAATCAGCAGGGCGAGGGCGACGACCAGCAGCAGACCAGCGGCTATCAGCAGCAGGGTGGTGGCTACCAGCGTCAGCAGGGTGGCTATCAGCAGCGCGGTGGCTACAACAATCGTGGTGGCTATCAGCAGCGTCCTCAGCAGGGTGGCTATCGTCCACGCTACAATCAGCAGGGTGAGGGCGACGACCAGCAGCAGACAAGCGGCTATCAGCAGCAGGGCGGTGGCTACCAGCGTCAGCAGGGTGGCTATCAGCAGCGTGGTGGCTATCAGCAGCGCGGCGGCTACGGTCAGCAGCGCGGTGGCTACAACAATCGTGGTGGCTACAACAACCGTGGTGGCTACAACAACCGTGGCGGCTACGGTCAGCAGGGCGGCTATCAGCGTGGTGGCTACGGTCAGCAGGGCGGCTATCAGCGTCAGCATACTCCTGGTTATGATCCGAATGCAAAATATAGCTTGAAGAAGCGCATCGAATACAAGGAGGAGAACATCGACCCGAACGAGCCGATTCGTCTCAACAAGTTCCTTGCCAACGCTGGCATCTGCTCACGTCGTGAGGCTGATGAATTCATCCAGGCTGGCGTGGTGTCGGTTAACGGCGAGGTTGTTACCGAGCTCGGCACCAAGATTAAGCGCACAGACGAAATCAAGTTCCACGATCAGCCCGTTAACCTTGAGAAGAAGGTGTACGTGCTACTCAATAAGCCTAAGGACTGCGTGACAACAAGCGACGACCCACAGCAGCGCAAGACTGTTATGGACCTCGTTAAGAACGTATGTCCAGAGCGCATCTACCCCGTAGGACGTCTCGACCGCAACACCACTGGCGTGCTGCTTCTCACCAACGACGGCGACCTTGCTTCTAAGCTCACTCACCCGAAGTTCCTCAAGAAGAAGGTTTATCACGTATATCTTGACAAGAACGTCACAGCTCACGACCTACAGCAGATTGCCGATGGCATCGAGCTTGAGGACGGCGAGGTACATGCCGACGCTATCGAGTATGCAAGCGACACCGACAAGAGCCAGGTGGGCATCGAGATTCACAGCGGCAAGAACCGCATCGTGCGCCGTATATTCGAGCACCTCGGCTATCGCGTGGTGAAACTCGACCGTGTGCAGTTTGCTGGACTCACCAAGAAGAACCTCCGTCGCGGCGACTGGCGCTTCCTCACCGAGAAGGAAGTAGAGATGCTGCGCATGGGTGCTTTCGAATAATAAACATTAGATATAATGGAAACACTTAAAAGAACCAAAGTCGTTGACGCCTTGAGCTGCACCGACTTTGGTAGCAAAATCAATGTGAAGGGTTGGGTGCGCACTCACCGCAGCTCTAAGGCTGTAGACTTCATCGCACTCAACGACGGTTCGACAATAAATAACATACAGATTGTAGTCGACCCGACTAAGTTTGACGCCGAAATGCTCAAGCAGATTACTACCGGTGCTTGTATCAGCATCGTTGGTACACTCGTAGAGAGCCAGGGCAAGGGACAGACATCAGAGATTCAGTGCGACAGCATCGAAATCTATGGCTTGTGTGGCTCCGACTATCCTATGCAGAAGAAGGGACAGACATTCGAGTACATGCGCCAGTATGCCCACCTTCGTCTTCGCACCAATACCTTTGGTGCTGTGATGCGCATTCGCCACAACATGGCAATGGCTATTCACACCTACTTCCACGAGCACGGCTATTTCTACTTCAATACTCCGCTTATCACCGCAAGCGACTGCGAGGGTGCAGGTCAGATGTTCCAGGTGACAACCAAGAACCTCTACAACCTCAAGAAGACTGAGGACGGCAAGATCGACTACTCTGACGACTTCTTTGGCAAGCAGACATCGCTCACAGTGTCTGGTCAGCTTGAGGGCGAGCTTGGTGCTACAGCTCTTGGTGCCATCTACACCTTCGGTCCGACATTCCGTGCCGAGAACTCCAACACTCCACGCCACTTGGCAGAGTTCTGGATGGTAGAGCCTGAGGTGGCATTCCTCGACCTCGCCGGACTTATGGACCTTGAGGAAGACTTCATCAAGTACTGCATCCGCTGGGCATTGGAGCACTGCAAGGACGACCTCGAATTCCTCAACAAGATGATTGATAAGGGTCTCATCGAGCGTCTTCAGGGTGTTCTCAACTCAGAGTTCGTTCGTCTGCCTTACACCGAGGGCATTCGCATCCTCCAGGAGGCTATTCAGAAGGGCAAGAAGTTTGAGTTCCCATGCGAGTGGGGTGACGACCTGGCTTCAGAGCACGAGCGCTTCCTCGTTGAGGAGTACTTCAAGAAGCCAGTCATCATGACCAACTATCCTAAGGCTATCAAGGCGTTCTACATGAAGATAGACGCTGAGGAGTCTGGTTTCGGCGGCAAGAGTGGCGCTACCGTTCAGGGCACCGACGTATTGTTCCCGCAGATTGGCGAGATCATCGGTGGCTCGGTTCGTGAAGAGAGCTACGACAAACTGATGAACGAAATCGAGGAGCGCAATATCCCGATGAAGGATATGAGCTGGTATCTCGACACCCGCAAGTATGGCTCATGCCCTCACGCAGGTTTCGGTCTCGGCTTCGAGCGCCTCATCCTCTTCGTAACAGGTATGCAGAACATCCGCGACGTCATACCGTTCCCACGTACACCGAAGTCGGCTGAGTTCTAATAGATGAAATTAACGAAATAATTAACGAAATAATTAACGGATAATTAACCGGCATTAACGACTTCTTTATATACTTTGTCGTTAATTACCGTTAATTATCCGTTAATTTTTTCGTTAATTATCCGTTAATTATTTCGTTAATTATCCGTTAATTATTTCGTTAATTATCCGTTAATTCTTATTCCATTTCAGCCTCAAGCGCCGCTGTAAATTCTCTATGGAATGTCGCATGGAAGTGAATCATCTCCTTGCGAGCCTCCTCATCCAGCTCCCACAGATTCTCTTCTCCCTTACGATGTGCCACGATATGTCGCACACAGCGAGCTATCTTGCGCTTATTGTTGCGTGCCTGTAGCTGGTCGCCCTGTATTGGTTTCTGCGACACATACGAGAAAGCGCACAGACGCTTCATGAACGTCTCATAGCGGTTGAACAGCAAAGCCTGCTTCATCATCTTCTCTGGGTCCTCGTCCAGACCCTCCATGTCGATGAGTCCCTCCAGATTCTCATGGCTCCAGTCGCTCTCGTCGAGCCAATACCACTGGAAGGCATAACGCTGCTCCATCTGCATCAGACGTTTTGCAACGCTGTCCTCGTCTGATGAGTCGTTGAACAGTCCGAAGGCAAAGCGTGCCAGTCCCACACCATTCACCTCAATCTCCGACGCACCCTCTACATCCTCGCCCACGAGTTGTATGCGCCAGCGCGACGACTTATTCTTCACAAGTGCCGAGTGAGCGCCCATGAGCAGACTCTCCAGGCTGCCCTGCACGTCGATGTCGTCCACCAGCATAAGGCGGTCGCGCATGTCGCGCACCGACATGCGTCCCTCTTCGTTGAGCACACACATATAGTTGAGCTTGCCCTCGTCGAGCGAAATCTGGAAACGGTCGTTGTTAGAGTCGCCCACAAACGAGTAGCTATATTCAGCAATACTCTCATGAGTAATCTCTATCTCGCCTGTCAAGCGATTGTTGTCGCTGTCGGTGATAGAGAATCCCACGTAGGGAATGACAAGCTGCAGCGTGAACGCGTTGCCCTTGCGCGGAGTCAGGCGAATAGTCACACCATTGTCGCCGAAGTCGTCCTTCTTGACAGTCCATCCCTCCTCGCTCTTCTGTCCGCGGTCAATCTCTACAGAGCCATATCGCCAAGTGAAGTCGAAGACAATCTCGTTGTCGTCATCGCGCACCACCTTTACGAACGTCTCTGGTGAGACACCCAAGAACACAGAGTCAACAGGGTTCACCTCCTCGTCGTCGTCGCCAAGCACACAGATTTGCAGACGGCCGAGCATTGGGTCGTCTTCCCAGTCGTCCTCTGCCGCACCCTCAGCGCGGTAGACAACGAAGGTCTTCTTGTACTGTTTGCGTGAGCCATCCTCACGACACAAAAAATAGGAAGTTTCTTCCGGAACATAAATCGGGGTGCTAATATAGGGGCTCATACAGCGAGCCGAATATTCCACCTCAGTCCAAGCAGAGGCAGAAGAAGCAGATGTATTTTTAGTGGTCATAATACTATTAGTTGACAATGTTATCCCTTTGCGTGTTTGTATAGTTAAGATGTCTATTTTGGACAGCTGTACCAAGTACAGCACCAATCTGACTGCAAAATTACTGCAAAATCACGAGAAAAACGAAATTAAATGGCGAATAATTTGCAAGTTTCAAAAAAACTCCTTACCTTTGCACTCGCTTTAAAATAATAGGCAAATACGGAGATCCGCTAGCTCAGCTGGTAGAGCACAACACTTTTAATGTTGGGGTCATGGGTTCGAGCCCCATGCGGA
>CAKPST010000027.1 GCA_934183355.1 uncultured Prevotella sp. | reverse complement strand
TCCCCAAGGAGGACCGCTAAGTCCGTTGTTGAGTAATATAATGCTCAACGAATTGGATAAAGAACTCGAACGCAGAGGACTCCCCTTTGTGCGCTATGCTGATGACTCGATGATATTCTGCAAATCCAAAAGGGCAGCAAGGTCGTATCTCGAATGGCACCCAAAATAGGAACTGCCGTATGCGGAACCGCATGTGCGGTGGTGTGAGAGGTCGGAAAACGAAAGTAGGAAGAAAACTACTTCGTTTTCCTCCTACTCGATTATTTTATGGATTATCGTTTACTTAACGATCTTCTTCTTGCCGTTCTCAATAACAAGACCCTTGTAGTCGTTGCCTACACGCTGACCAGCTACGTTGTAGCGAACAGTGTTCTGTGCCTTGTCAGCAGCGATGTTTGTGATGCCAGTCTCTGCATCCTCTATGATGTATGTGATAACCTTTGTCTTAGTATAGCGAACATGATCCTTATCGCTTGGTGTCTTCTCTGCACCTTCAGGAGTTAAAGTTGAGTTGCATACAGTGAATACAACTTCCTTTACATCAATGCGCTTTTCTTCAGAATCCTTGTTTGACCATACAATGCTTGAAGGATTCTTTTCGTTCTTAGTGATCTTACCAACATTGCACTTAACCTCACCCCAAGGATTTGCCTTAGTAGCAACGAGGTTAATCTGATTGATGTACTTCTCTGACTTGAAAGTCATTGTGTTACCCTCTGTATCTGCCTCTGTTGCATAACTTCCACCGAACAACTGGATGTATTTCTTGTCTACATTGTAGTTAGGGGCAGATTTAGCGCCACCTTTTGTGAAAGTGATTTTTGCAACACCTTCAATATTTGCAGGATTCTTTTCAAGATAAACAACAGACTTGCCCTCTTCTGCAAGAGCGCTATAAAAAGTCTGGAACTCTACTTCAACTGGTTCGTCTTTAACAACCTTCTGTGCAGAAACTGAAGTGCAAACTGCCATAAGAGCAATGGCAAAAACTGAGCGTAAATTTTTGATCATAATAGTTTTGTTTTTAAAGTTGATATTAAGTTAATTGGTAATTATTCCGTTTAGTTGTGAAATCATTACGGCTGCAAAGTTAGTTATATTCAATAAATGGTGTGTGTTCTATAGTTTAAAAAAGTTCATATTTCGTACAATTCGATATTTTTGGATGTTTTTGGTGTTTAGTTTTACAGAAATGGTACGGCTTGGAGACCGTACCATCTATTTTTATTCCTCCTTCAGCAGATTGTCAAGGAACGAGTCGAGATCGCTGTCAAGTCCCTCCATAAGGTCCTTGCCAATGATGACAGTGTCGTCGTCGGCGATGAAGAGCTCACCGATACATTCCTTCTCGTCGTTTTCGAGAACGAAACTGTAGGGCTTGAGAATGCCGAGATTGTCTATCAACTTAGAGAACGCCTCCGTACAGTTTTGCAGTATGCGCTCAACAGCGTCATAGAAGTCTTCGTCGTTATTGCCAATCCATTGCTCGACAACACAACGCGTCACTTCCTTGTCGTCATCGTCGAAAGCCACCATTTCTCCACTTTCCTGCGACACACGTACATGGATGTCGGTAACGATTGATGTGTCTTCGTTGGCAGGAAACTTCTGGGCGATTTTCTTAAGAAAACGCTCAATTTGCTGTGTAGTTTGTTCAGAGGGTTTCATCATTTTTCTTAAGTGTTAAAGATTTTATTGCAAATGTACACTTTTTTATTTAGACAACAAACATTTTTTTGTATTTTTGCAGAGCAATAAATATTTTCTGATATATTTGCCATTACGACATATAAATAGTACTTTTGCAACAGATAAAGACATATCAGCGATGGAGAGGAACATTCGCCAATGCGGAATTATAGAAAGTATCGACGGCAACAGGGCACGTATAAGCACTGTGCGCTCGTCGGCATGCGACTCTTGTGAGGCAAACCGCACATGCAAGAGTGGCATAAAGGGCAACTTCTATGTCGACGTGTGCGACGAACGGCTTGCCACATGCAAGCCAGGCGACCGTGTATACATTGAGATGCCTACGGCTGCTGGCAGACAGGCTGTGCTCGTGGGGTTCGGACTGCCGCTGATAGTGTTCGTTGCTACACTCCTTGCATTGCATTATTGCGGTGTAGATGATGTGATGGCTGCGATGTGGGGCATTGGTGCCCTGGTTGTCTATTACCTTATTATATATATATTGCGCCGACGGGTGGACCGACACTTCACCATACGCTTGGCTGAACATGAATAAACTGATACAAAATTAACCATTATGAATTATATTCTTACGGCACTCGTGGTGCTTGGTGTCATCGCTCTGATAGCAGCCGTGGTGCTATACGTATGCTCCAAACGTTTTGCTGTGGTGGAAGATCCACGCATCGGTGAGGTGGCGGCGGTGTTGCCGCAGGCTAATTGTGGCGGATGTGGCTTTGCCGGATGCTCAGGTTTGGCTGCCGCTCTTGTCAAGGCTGCCGATGGCGGGTCGATAGACGGATTGTCATGCCCAGTGGGTGGAGCCGATGCCATGCAGCAGATAGCCTCAATACTCGGTATGACGGTGGAGGCTGGTGTGCCGCGTATTGCCGTGGTGAGATGTCAAGCGGACTGCACCAACCGCAAGCAAATAGCCCAATATGACGGATTGCATACATGTCGTGCGATGAATGCGTGTGGCATGGGTGAGACGGCGTGTGGCTATGGATGCTTGGGATGTGGCGATTGTGCCGAGGCATGCTCGTTTGGTGGAATCACCATCAATCCCGAAACTCGCATGCCCGAGATAAATCCCGACATCTGTACAGCATGTGGCGCATGCGCCAAGGCTTGTCCACGTGGTGTCATCGAGTTGCGTCCACGGGGGCCTAAAGACCGCCGTGTGTATGTGGCTTGTATGAATAAGGATCGTGGTGCGGCTGCTGTCAAGGCGTGCGAACTGTCGTGCATAGGTTGTGGAAAGTGTACCAAGGAGTGCAACTTCGAGGCAATAAGCGTGGAAAACAACGTGGCATACATCGACCCGGAGAAGTGTCGTCTGTGTCGCAAATGCGAGAAGGCTTGTCCTCGACATGCCATCGTAGCCGTCAACTTCCCCGCACCTAAAAATCAATAACTAATATTGGCTCAGTTATGAAATTAAAGACATTCAGAATAGGTGGAGTTCACCCCAATGACAATAAACTCACTGCCGACGTGCCTACTGTTGTAGCTGCATTGCCAAGGCAGGCTGTGTTCCCATTGTCGCAGCATATTGGCGCTCCTGCCAAGCCCGTAGTGAAGAAGGGTGACCGTGTAAAGGTGGGAACGCTCATCGCCGAGGCTAACGGGTTTGTGTCGGCACCGATATACAGTAGTGTGTCGGGTACAGTGTTCAAGGTGGATGCTGCTGTAGACGCTTCGGGATATAACAAGCCAGCCATCATAATTAATGTAGAGGGCGATGAGTGGGAAGAGACGATAGACCGTTCGACAAAACTCGAACGTATGGACAATCATCTTGAACTTACTCCCGAGGAGATAGTCAATCGCATCAAGTGGGCAGGCATAACAGGTATGGGTGGAGCCGGATTCCCGACATTCATCAAGCTGATGCCACCTCCAGGAAGCAAGGCTGAGTGTGTGATACTCAACGGGGTGGAGTGTGAACCATATATCACTGCTGACTACCGACTGATGATGGAGCATGCCGACGAGATTCTTGTAGGTCTCGACCTGCTAATGAAAGCAGCCAAGGTAGACCAAGGTTATATTGGTATTGAGGACAATAAGCCTAAGGCAATAGCCCTATTCAGACAGAAGACCGAGGACAACGCCAATATACACATCGTGCCACTCAAGAAGAAATATCCACAGGGTGGCGAGAAACAACTTGTGGATGCCGTGATAAACCGTCAGGTTCCGGCACCTCCTGCCATTCCCGTCAGTGTGGGAGCTATTGTGCAGAATGTAGCCACAGCCTTTGCCGTGTATGAAGCTGTGATGAAGCATAAACCGCTAATCGAACGTTATACTACTGTTACTGGCAAGGAGATGGCTAATCCTGGCAACTTCCTTGTGCGCTTGGGCACTCCGGCAATTCAATTAATAGAAGCCTGTGGTGGATTGCCAGTAAGCGAAAATAAAGTATTGTCGGGAGGTCCGATGATGGGCAAGGCGCTCATCTCGCTCGAAGCACCTATAGTGAAAGGTTCTAACAGCATCACCGTGATAAGTGGTCGGGAGGCACGACGCCATAAGCCAGGACCATGTCTGCGTTGTGCCAAGTGTGTGGATGTGTGTCCAATGGGACTCGAACCATATCTGCTTGCCACCGCTTCGTCGATGAAGATGTGGGATAAGTGCGAGGAGGAGATGATAACATCGTGTATTGAATGTGGCTCGTGCCAGTTCACATGTCCTGCCTATCGCCCGCTTGTTGACAACATCCGACTGGGCAAGCAGACAGTGATGGGAATAATCAAGGGAAGAACGAAGAGGTAAGAGTGAAGAATCATATATGCCTCAGAAAACTTTTCATCATTCACTTTTACTTTTCAATTATATAATATGTCAAACCTCATAGTATCGCTCTCGCCCCACATGCATGGCGGCGACTGCACCAAACGCAACATGTACGGAGTGGTGTTCGCACTTGTGCCTGCGCTGTTCGTGTCGTTTTTCTATTTCGGCATCGGTTCGGTGGCTGTGTGTCTGTCGAGTGTTGCAGCGTGCATGTTTTTCGAATGGGCAATATGCAAGTATATGCTCCACCGCGAGCCAACTCTCTCAGATGGCTCAGCCGTGATAACTGGTCTGCTTCTTGGAATGAACCTGCCGAGCAACCTGCCAATATGGATAGTGCTCATAGGTGCCATCATAGCTATAGGCATCGGCAAGATGACATTTGGTGGACTGGGCTGCAATCTTTTCAATCCTGCTTTGGTGGGACGCTGTGTGTTGCTCGTCAGTTTTCCGGTGCAGATGACATCGTGGCCCATTGTTGGTCAGCAATTCAGTTATACCGATGCTACTACTGGAGCCACACCGCTGAGCATAATGAAGCAAGCCATTACATCTGGCGATGCTTCGGTGCTCGACTCTATGCCCGATTCGCTGCATCTGTTGCTTGGCAATAATGTCAACGGTGGTGCTGGTACTATCGGTGAGGTGTGTGCTCTTGCCTTGCTGTTGGGTATGGCGTTCATGCTTTGGAAGAAAATAATCACGTGGCACATTCCCGTGAGCATCATCGTCTCGGCGTTTGTGTTCGCCTCGCTGCTGCATGTATGCAATCCTATATATGCCAATCCATTCTCCGTAGTGTTGACAGGTGGCATGATGCTTGGTGCCATATTTATGGCTACCGACTACACCACATCGCCCATGACACGACGCGGACAACTGATATACGGCACTGCTATAGGACTGCTCACCATCGTAATACGCAACTGGGGAGCTTATCCAGAAGGAATGTCGTTCGCCATTCTTATCATGAATGCGTTCACACCACTCATCAACAACTATTGCAAACCAAAACGGTTCGGGGAGGTAACCAAGAAATGAAGAAACTGAAGTCAACATTGCCCAATATGGTGATAGTGCTCACATGTGTGGCACTTATTACGGGCGGACTCCTTGCGTGGGTTCATCACGTCACCGAAGCGCCAAAACTCGCTGAACAGCAGCGCTCGTTGGCTGCCGACATTAGCAAAGTGATGGGTGGTAAGGCTGTGACAGAAACCGGAGTGAAGGATGTGAAGAAGACATTCGACGGCAAAGAATATATGTTTGTTGTGCATGAGGTGGCAGACAACGACGGAACACCGATAGGAAAAGCGGTGGAGAGTACCACAATGGGATTTGGTGGCAATCTCACCGTACTTGTTGGACTCGACACCGAAGGCAAGGTGCTTGGTTATGCCATACGTCAGACAGCAGAGACACCGGGACTCGGTATCAAGGCTGCCGATTGGTTTCAGAAGGGTGGCAAGGGAGATATCATTGGCAAGAATCCGGCAGAGTCAGGGTTCAAGGTGAACAAGGATGGTGGCGACATAGATGCCATCACAGCCTCCACCATCACGTCGAGAGCCTTTCTTAAGGCTGTGCAGCAAGCAAGCGAGGCTGCAAAATAATCCAGAAACAAACGCAATCAGCTAAAACCTGAATAATACATTAGAAATATGAACTATATCAAAACGATAACCAACGGCATTGTCAAGGAGAACCCGATATTTGTGCTTCTCCTCGGAATGTGTCCGACGCTCGCCACCACGACATCAGCCACCAATGGTATGTCAATGGGATTGGCGACAATGTTCGTGCTGATATGCAGCAACTTCGTCATATCGCTCATCAAGCGCCTTGTGCCCGACATGGTGCGCATACCCGTTTTTGTAGTTGTCATAGCGGCGTTTGTGTCGATATTGCAGATGCTCATGGAGGCTTATCTGCCCGAGATAAATAAGTCGCTCGGTTTGTACATACCGCTTATCGTGGTCAACTGCATCATTCTTGGACGTGCCGAGGCTTTCGCCTGCAAGAATAGTCCGCTGGCAAGCATCTGCGACGGTGTGGGCATCGGACTCGGTTTCACTATAGCTCTGACGCTTCTTGGTGCAGTGCGTGAGTTGATTGGCGCCGGTTCGCTATTTGGTGTAGTGCTGTTGCCCGAGACATGCAACGTGCTACTCTTCGTGCTGCCTCCTGGAGCCTTCATCACCTTGGGTTATCTCATCGCTATCGTCAACAAACTAAAGAAGTAGACACATGGAATACATACTCATATTCATATCAGCGATATTCGTCAACAATATTGTGTTGTCGCAGTTTCTTGGCATCTGTCCGTTCCTCGGAGTGTCAAAGAAGGTGGACACTGCAATGGGAATGGGTGCAGCAGTGGCGTTCGTATTGACACTTGCCACCATCGTCACCTATCTTTTGCAGGAGTTGGTGCTCGTGCCGTTGCACATAGAGTATCTGCAAACCATATCGTTCATCCTCGTCATTGCGTCGCTTGTGCAGATGGTGGAGATAATACTCAAGAAGATTTCTCCGGCACTCTATCAAGCACTCGGCATATTCCTGCCACTTATCACCACCAACTGTGCTGTGCTTGGTGTGGCAATACTCGTCATACAGAAAGAGTTCTCGCTTGTGGAGAGTGTGGTATATGCCTTCTCTACAGCCATAGGATTTGCTCTTGCTCTCATTGTGTTTGCAGGACTGCGTGAGCAACTCGCGCTCACCAATGTGCCTAAGGGCATGCGTGGCATGAGCATCGTTCTTATTACGGCTGGACTGTTGTCGTTGGCATTCATGGGATTCAGCGGTGTAGACAACGGACTGCGTGCCTTGCTCATGAAATAAAGATGATAGTTATACTCAATAACCATATTTATTATAAATAAAAATTAAAAGTCAAATGAAACAGACAATCTTAGTTACTGGCGGAACTGGTTTCATCGGTTCGCACACTACCGTAGAGCTTATCGAAGCTGGCTATCAGGTAGTAATTGTTGACGATCTTTCAAACTCAAAGATTGAGGTGCTTGACGGCATCGAGAAGATAACAGGCGTTCGTCCTGCATTCGAGAAGGTAGACCTTCGTGACTATGCTGCTACAGAGGCAGTGTTCGCTAAGTATCCTAATATCGAGGGTATCATCCACTTCGCAGCATCTAAGGCTGTAGGCGAGAGCGTTCAGAAGCCGTTGTTCTACTATCGCAACAATATCGTGTCGCTTGTAAACCTCCTCGAACTCATGCCTAAGTACAATGTGAAGGGTATCATCTTCTCGTCAAGCTGCACCGTATATGGTCAGCCGAAGCTTGAGAACCTGCCTGTAAAAGAGGACTGCCCACACCAGAAGGCTACTTCTCCTTATGGCAACACCAAGGAAATCAACGAGCAGATCATCACCGACTATATCCACTCTGGTGCTGACATCAAGAGCATCGTACTGCGTTACTTCAACCCGATTGGTGCTCACCCATCAGCAGAAATCGGCGAGTTGCCTAATGGTGTACCCAACAACCTCATTCCTTTCGTAACACAGACCGCTATGGGCATCCGCAAGGAGCTGACTATTTTCGGCAACGACTATAGCACACCTGACGGCACATGTATCCGCGACTACATCTATGTAGTAGACCTCGCTAAGGCACATGTATGCGCTATGGCTCGCGTTCTCGACCAGGAGACCGAACCGCTTGAGTTCTTCAACGTAGGTACTGGCAAGGGCAACTCAACTCTCGAAATCGTAAATACATTCGAGAAGGCTACTGGTGTGAAGCTCAACTGGAAGTTTGGTCCGCGTCGTGAGGGTGATATCGAGGAAATCTACGGCAATGTAGAGAAGGCAAACAAAGTGCTCGGTTGGAAGGCTGAGGCTAAGCTCGACGACGTTCTGCGCTCAGCATGGAAGTGGCAGGAGAAGCTTCGCAAGGACAGCGTAATGTAAGAAGCTAAGCATCATATGCTTTGATATAATATTAAGAAAGGCAGGCAACGTTCGGTTGTCTGCCTTTTTTTAATAACTTTATTTCTTAGATATTACTATAGTCTTATTTCTTGGATATTACTATTGTCTTAAACCAATCGCGCAGTATTCCAGCATATCCATCCTGCGAATCGCTGACAAGTACTATTACTTGGTCGCCATTCTCAAGCTGTGGACCGAGACACATGCCCTCGTAGTTCGCCCATGACTGGCTGAGTACGCTGATATTAGTACGCCATGACGTAAGCAGACGTTTTTCTATATATGGAGCACCAGGTTCTATCTCTTTGTCAAAGCTGTATGGCGTAGCCTTGGATGGGTCGATGATGTAGAGTTTGCATTGGCAGAATGCACCCATTTTGGCTTTAGGTATAAATGCTTCACGCTCCAATACAAGCAGTTGCCCATCGGGTAGGGCGCACAACTCGCTCACACCCATGGCATAAGTCTGAGCTGTCTTCATAGTCGAAGGGATGTCCATGCGGTAGAGGTAAGCCTTAGGTGAGTCGTCACGGTGCGACATGTCGAAGGCAAGAAGTCGCAGTACATTCTTAACGATGTTTTGTGGAGATGCAGGACGACCATCGCGACGGAAAGGAGCCTCGTTGATTGTCCATAGTGTATTTCGCAGACTATCGTATGTCAGCGATTCAAAGGCATAGTTGGACCACATATCCTCTGCCGATACCGACCATCCCCACATGTTCTCATTGCTTGGTTTGCCGTCCAGCATATATTCCTTTAGGCGACATTTACCCTCACTTGCCACTACGACGGTTGAGTCTGTGACACGGGCTATAGCCTCGTTGTCAAGTCCTATAAGTTCAGCCTCGCCCTTAGTTCCGAGATATTCAGCCTGGAGCAGTTCGCCGGTCTGCTTGCTGATGTACAGACGCACGTTGAAGAAGAGAGCAGAATCCGACTTGTCGCTCACCATTGTATATACGTCATCTGACACACGTGTGATGCCGCTATAGTTGCCCCGTGGCACAATGCCTCTGAAATGTTTCTGTGGGTGTGATGTTGTTACGCGCCATTTGGCAGTGTTGTTTTGCGCTGCAAGCATTGAGCAGCAAGCAATAGCTATGAATAGAAAGATGTTTCTCATTGTGTGATAATAATATTTTTACTTTGGTTCAAAGTTACTAAAAAAAAGTATGCATTAGCAAAATATCATTGAATTTATAAGAATTGTTTGCATATCTCGATAATTTTGACGTACTTTGTATCTTATATAATCATCTGTAATAGACTAAAGAATAATAGTTATGCATACAAGAGAAGAAAAAATGAAGGCTTTCGGACGACTCCTCGATGTGCTCGATGAGTTGCGCGAGAAATGTCCGTGGGATCGCAAGCAGACCAACGAGTCGCTGCGTCCTAACACTATAGAGGAAACTTATGAACTATGTGACGCACTTGTCAAGAACGATCAACTTAATATCTGCAAGGAATTGGGCGATGTATTGCTGCATGTGTGTTTCTATGCCAAGATAGGTCAGGAGAATGAAGAGTTTGATATTGCTGATGTTTGCAACAAACTCGTCGACAAGCTCATCTTCCGTCATCCTCATGTCTATCATCCGTCGCAAGTTGGTGCTCCCGACCCTAAGCCATTGCCATATGGTGAGAGAGAGGAGGAACGCGACTTGTCTGAGGATGTGAAGACTGCACAACAGGTTATTGAGAACTGGGAGCAGATAAAACTGCGTGAGAAGGATGGCAATAAGCGTGTGTTGTCTGGTGTGCCAGATGCTCTACCGGCTCTTATCAAGGCTTATCGCATACAGGACAAAGCACGTAATGTAGGTTTTGATTGGGAAGACAAGGGTGATGTATGGGGAAAAGTGCGTGAGGAACTTGCCGAACTTGAGGTTGAAATTCGCAAGGAAGACAAGGAGCACTCTACAGAGGAGTTTGGCGACTTCCTCTTTTCGCTCATCAATGCAGCCCGACTCTACAAGATAAATCCTGATACGGCTCTCGAAAAAACCAATGCCAAGTTTATACGACGCTTCAACTACATAGAGGAGCACAGTATACGTATTGGCAAGCCGCTTAAGGACATGACGCTCGGAGAGATGGATGCGTTGTGGAATGAGGCTAAAGCTCAGGAGAGAAAATAAACAAGAAAAATCAATACCGGTATGAAAAATTATTTGATAATAGTTGCATCTGTACTGCTATTTGCACTGACAGGATGCACATCTAAGAAAGAAAAGTCACAGGTTGTAGTGGAGGAAGAGGTTGAAGTTGCTGACTCTACCATGTACGGCGTATGTGGCGACGGGACATCGATGCACTCGCTTGAACTTGTCACCGATGCTGGTGACACACTAACATATACCATTCTTGATGCTGAGGCAGACCTTGATGGTGAGGTGGCAAATGGTATTGTGTCACATGTTGAGGGTGGACTGATGTCTGGTGATAAGGTGGCTGTGACAGGTCGCAAGGTGGAAGGCGAATTGATAGCCGACCGCGTGATTAATGTGACATCGCTACTCGGACACTGGACGAGTCTCGATCGCAACTTCGAGATAGAGGAAGGCGGAACAGTGCGCTCAAGTGTCAAGGCGGAGTCTAATCCCTGGACATCATGGAAGATACTCAACGGTCAGCTGTTGCTCAATCGCGACACGTTTGACATCACGTCACTTGGTGCCGATTCATTATACATTGAGAATACAAAAGGCATTTACACGTTTAAGCGTCAGAAGTAATGGAACCATTCAAGATACATATACTCGGTTGCGGCTCGGCACTGCCTACACTACGTCATAATCCGTCGTCACAGGTGGTGGAGCTGCGAGGCAAGCAGTTTATGATAGACTGTGGAGAGGGTACGCAGACACAGATGCGCCGTTCACGCATTGGTTTTAACAAGATAGTGGCTATATTTATCTCGCACATTCATGGTGACCACTGTTTTGGACTCATTGGTATGCTGTCGTCATTTGGTCTGTTGGGTCGTACTATGCCACTTGCCATATATGCTCCAAAGGACTTCAAGCCAGTGTTTGATATGATGCTTGCGACATTCTGCAACGATTTCGACTACGAAATACAGTTTCATGGCATAGACACCACCAAACAACAGGTGGTGTACGAAGACCGCAGTCTGACTGTTGAGACTATACCGTTAAAGCATCGTCTGCCGTGTTGTGGATTCCTTTTCCGTGAGAAACCCACATTGCCGCACATTCGTCGCGACATGATTGACTTCTATCATATACCCACATCGCAGATAAATAACATCAAGAATGGAGCTTCGTGGATAGACGAAGAGGGACGCGAAGTGCCTAACAGTCGTCTCACTGCGCCTGCCGACCCAGCACGCAGTTATGCCTATTTGAGCGATACGTGCTATTTGCCCGAACTTCACAAGCGTGTGCAGGGCGTGTCGTGCATCTATCATGAGTCTACATACACTACAGCCGATGTCGACCGAGCCAAGACCTATTTTCATAGTACGGCAGCACAGGCGGCACAGGTGGCACGTGATGCTAATGTAGGTCAGTTGTTGTTGGGACATTATAGTTCAAAGTATAATGACGAATTGGTGTTGTTGAAAGAGGCACAGGAGGTGTTTCCAAATGCAGTTTTGTCAAACGAAGGCATGACGGTGGAGGTGAAGTAATACTGTTAAATTTACTTAACTACACAATAACGATGTCTTTTGATAAAGACATCATATTGAAAAATTGTCTATCTTTGCAAATAGAAAAGTACAGAATTATTAACAAAATGTATTGACTATGACAAAATATATACTCTCACTTTTCCTCATTGTAGCCCTTGCTACGGTTTCTTCCGTAAAGGCGATGGCGAACAACATGATGGAAATAGAACTTATTGATAATAACGACTTCAATCAGGTGTGCATCACCGTGAGTGGTTCTACGTTGCGTGTGACTGGTGCCGAGGGTCTTACATTGTGTGTATACAATGTGACTGGCGGTCAGCCCGTGTTGAAGACCAAGGTAGATGGAGTCGACAAAAGCTACGACCTCAACCTGCCTAAGGGAGTTTATATTGTACAGGTGGGCAATAAGGCGACTCGTAAGATTGTAATTAAATAAGTAACGGCTTTTGAATAGTATAAAAGTGAACGTTCAAAAGTTTATTGTTGTGTTTCTTCTCATTGTGTGTACGTTGTGCTCATGTCATGAGGAGAAACACAATGTGTCTATATCCCTCGACTCTTTTGCCAACATGGTCGATCCTGTCTATCGTGTTGATGTGGATGTTCTCAAGGAGGATATCCACCGACTTGTCATGGCAGACCGTGAGCGCGAGACAGCCGACATACATGCACGTCGTCACTATATTGACGGTGGGCGGCTTGTTTGGGTGACACGTTATGGAGTGTCGTCCAAGGCAGATAGTGTGCTTGCATATATTGCAGGTGTCGATTCTATTGGTTTCTCACGTGAGAAATTCTATTATTCCATCATATCCGACGACTTGAAACGTCTACGCAGTTTGAATTTCTCCAAGCAGGCTGACAGCTATAATAATATAAATAAGGTGTATGCTCGTCTTGAGTATTATCTCACTAAGGCTTTTTTGCGTTACACCGAAGGCATGCGTTTTGGGTTTGTCAATCCTTATGAAGTGTTCAATAAGCTTGATGTGCGTGACAGCGACTCTGTGCATGTGTCCTATCGCTCGCTTTATGACGTGCCGACAAAACGTGCCGACAAGCAGTTTGTCAGCGAGGCTTTTAGTGTTATGAGTATGGATGCCGATGGAGTAGGGGCTTTCTTGCGTGCCTCGCAACCAGAGAATCCTCTCTATGGTCTTTTTCTTAAACGTCTTCACGAGGCTCTTCCGGTAGCCGAGCGCCGTCGTGTGCTCTGCAATTTGGAGCGCAGTCGTTGGCGACATGGCGACTATCCGCAGAATCACAAGAAGTATGTGGTGATAAATGTCCCGTCGCTTCATCTTATGGCTGTGGATGGCGACGAGCATTTGGAGATGCGCATCGGACTTGGAAGCCTTGAGACTAAGACTCCTCTGCTTACAAGTCGCATCAAGCGTATGGATTTCAATCCGCAATGGATTATACCTAAGAGTATCATCAAGAAATCGGTGAAGCACCATGCAGGCGATGTTGGCTACTTCGAGAGTCGCGACTACTTTATACGTCAGCGTTCTACAGGCAAGGAGATAAGTCCTGCCGCAGTGACAGGCGACATGCTTATGAGCAGCGACTATATGGTGATACAGCGTGGAGGCGAGGGCAATTCTTTAGGGCGCATCATCTTCCGTTTTGACAACGACTATTCGATATACATGCACGACACGTCCAACCGTAGCGTCTTTGCACGTGGCGACCGCAGTGTGTCGCATGGTTGCATACGTGTGGAGAAGCCTTATGAGTTGGCTTGCTTCATGCTTGCCGACAAAGACGAACGGTTGATGCAACGTATTAAGTATTCGATGACGGTGAAATATGGACGCCATCGCACTGGCGAGGACGACCCTATCGACCGTAAGATGATGCTGCATAGTCAGAAAGTGGAGCCACAGGTGCCAATATTCATCACCTATTACACGCTCTATCCTGATGCTACAGGCACACTTGTCGGTCATAATGACATATATGGTTTTGACCCCGTCATATACAATCGTATACAGAAGTATTTTTAATATTTGCAATATAATCATTCAGCAGCAGTGCAGAAGGATAAGGAAAAGCAACATACAATGAATGACTATGAGAAGCGTGAGCTATTCTCAAAAATCGTTCCCCAATATAGCGAGAAGCTGTATTGGACAATTCGTCGTATAGTGCTCGGCCATGACGATGCCAACGACGTGTTGCAGAATGTCTTCATGAAAGCATGGAAGAGCATTGGCGAGTTTGAGAGTCGTGCCAGTCTGTCTACATGGCTCTATCGCATAGCAGTGAACGAGGCTCTCGACTTTCTGCGACGCAAGAAGAATATAGCTTCGCTTGATGTTGCAGACAATGCCAGTGTTGCCAATCGGCTCATGGCAGACGAATATTTCGACGGCAATGTGGCACAGGCATTGTTACAGGAGGCTATAGCTTCGCTGCCCGATGTCCAACGTGTGGTGTTCAATCTTCGCTATTACGACGAGATGAAATACTCAGAAATTAGTCAAATGCTCAACACGTCGGAGGGAGCATTAAAGGCAAGTTATCATATCGCAGCTAAGAAAATCGCTGATTTTATGAGGCAACACGAATAAAAAACAACTTTAACACATACCCGGAATTAAACCTTGGGCATTTTAAAACGTCAAAGGATTGTAAAAAGTTTAATGAAAGGATTAGTATGAAGTCTGATGAGAAATATATAGAGTCACGTTTCGGCAAGACGACGCCGTTTGCCGTTCCTGATGGCTATTTCGACAACCTTGCCCAGTCGATAATGGACAAGGTGGATGATACTGTTGTCCAAACCGCAGGTGCAGAGCCATTTGTGGTCGAGAAGCCTTTGTCTCAAAAGTCAGAGGTTAAGATGCCGACGTGGTGGAATCGCAGTCGTCGTTATGTCGCTGCTGCATGTGCGGCATTGCTTGTCAGTGGATTGTCGGCTTATTTTGCATGTCACCCTATTGGGGGTGGTAATGATATGCATAGTGTCGCCGCACATGTCGGCAATGCTGGCTGTCAGGTGCAAGGCAGCACCTACGATTACGAGATGGAATATACCATGCTTGACAACGAGGACATGTACTCGCTCATGGCAAGCAACTAACAATACAAGAGATATGGCATTTAGAAAATACATCATTATCATTATTATGCTGATAAGCTGCTCGGTGGCTGAGGCGCAAAATCCGAAGAAGTTCGACCCCGTCAAGTTCGAGGCTGAGCTTGAGCAGTTTATAGTCGAAGAGGCAGCGCTCACTCCTCAGGAGTCTGCCGCCTTCTTTCCACTCTATCGCGAGATGCGCAAAAAGCAGTTTGCTCTCTTCGGTCAAGACCGTCGTCTGTGTCATGTCGACACCAACGACGAAAAGGCTTGTGCCGAGGTTATACGTCGTCGCGACGATAACGACCTGGAGATAAAGCGTTTGCAACAGACCTATCACGAGAAATTTATGCGTGTATTGTCGCCGTCTAAGGTGTATCGTGTGCTTAGAGCCGAGGATAAATTCCATAGACAAATGTTCCGTCACTCAAAAAATGGAGGCAAAAAACATGGCAAATAGATATTTCGTCAACTTTGCTTACGATGGCACCAACTATCATGGATGGCAGATTCAGCCCAATGGCAACTCTGTACAGGAAGAACTGCAAAAGGCAATGTCTACTATTCTGCGTGAAAATATTGAGGTAGTTGGAGCTGGACGCACCGATGCTGGTGTGCATGCTCGCCGTATGACGGCTCATTTTGAGACCGACCGTGAGTTTGATTGCACTCAATTAGCGTATAAACTCAATCGACTTGTGCCTCGTGATATCTCCGTATACGATGTTTATCCCGTTGCGCCAGATATGCACGCACGTTTCAGTGCCACTCGTCGCACCTATCATTATTATATACACACACGCAAGAATCCGTTCTTGCGCCATTATTCGTGCGAACTTCATTACGATCTCGACTTCGACTTGATGAATGCTGCTGCCGAACGTTTGCTCAATGTGGCTGACTTTGGTGCCTTCTGCAAGGCACATGCCGATGTCAAGACTACACTCTGTGATGTTACAGAGGCTCGATGGACACGCGATGGAGATGATGCATGGCATTTCCGCATATCAGCCAACCGCTTTTTGCGCAACATGGTGCGTGCCGTGGTGGGTACACTCATTGAGGTAGGTCGTCATCGCATGACCCTTGAGCAGTTTGACAAGGTGGTGGCAAGTGGCAGTCGCTCTAATGCTGGTGAAAGCATGCCAGGCAATGCGCTTTTCCTGGAAGACGTGCAATATTAATGTCATAATCAAATAAAGACATGTGGTTAGTTTTAGCTTTCTGCTCAGCGGCGTTGTTGGGCTTTTATGATGTATTTAAGAAATTAGCTTTGTCGAACAATGCCGTGTTGCCGGTTCTTTTCCTCAACACGATGATTTGTTCTCTCCTGTTCCTTCCGTTCATAGTGCTCTCGTCGTATACGGGAATGCTTGACGGTTCTACGTTTTATGTTGAGGCTTGTGGTTGGGAGCAGCACAAGTACATACTTCTCAAGGCGTTCATTGTCTTGTCGTCATGGGTGTTTGGTTATTTTGCCATGAAGAATCTGCCCATCACCATTGTTGGTCCCATCAATGCCACACGTCCTGTGATGGTGCTTGTTGGTGCCATGCTTGTGTTTGGCGAGCGTCTTAATGTTTGGCAGTGGACTGGTGTTGTCTTTGCTATTGTGTCGTTCTTCCTTCTCAGTCGCAGTGGCAAGAAGGAGGGAGTCGACTTCCGTCACAACAAGTGGATATTCTCCTTGGTGTTGGCTGCCGTGCTCGGAGCTGTCAGCGGACTTTACGACAAGTATCTCATGGCTTCGCCAGACAACGGTGGTGTAGGATTGAGCCGTATGGTGGTGCAGAGTTGGTACAATATCTATCAGTTGTTCATGATGGGTGTCACGATGTTGCTCATCTGGTGGCCCACACGTCACAAGACAACAGCCTTTCAATGGCGTTGGAGCATCATCTTCATCAGCATCTTCCTTAGCATAGCCGACTTTGTGTATTTCTATGCACTGAGTTTGCCTGGAGCGATGATTAGTATTGTGTCTATGGTGCGTCGTGGCAGTGTCGTCGTAAGTTTCTTCTGTGGAGCCGCCGTGTTCAGGGAGAAGAATCTGCGAAGCAAGGCTATCGACATGCTCCTTGTGTTGCTCGGAATGATATTCTTGTATATAGGAACAAGATAAAACTTGACAAAGTGGCAATGCGAATAAGGAATATACATGAAAATGTAATATTGTTACATGAAATGGGCTTATTCTTTCTAATTATAGTTTTTTTTGTGTGACAGGTTTCTTTAATTCGTAATAAAGTAGTAACTTTGTAGCCAAATCGAAAATTCATAAGCATTAGAATATATGGCACGAAACATCTTCAAAGGATTGGGCATTGCCCTGGTGACTCCGTTCACAACAGACGGCGAGGTAGACTACAAAGCTATACAACGTCTCGTAGAGTATCAAATACAGAATGGTGCCGACTTCCTTTGCATACTTGCAACAACTGGTGAGACTCCGTGTCTCTCGGCAGAAGAAAAGGTTAAAATCAAGAATCTTGTTATCGAAATCAATCGTGGCAGACTGCCTATCCTCATGGGATGCGGTGGCAACAACACACGTGCCATTGTTGAGGAACTGAAGACAAGCGACTGGACTGGCATCGACGGAGTGTTGAGCGTATGTCCTTACTATAACAAGCCTTCACAGGAAGGTCTCTACCAGCACTTCAAGGCGATTGCCGAGGCAAGTCCGCTGCCAGTGGTGCTCTACAACGTGCCAGGTCGTACTGGCATCAACATGAAGTCGGAGACAACCGTGCGTCTTGCTAACGACTGTGAGAATATCGTGGCTATCAAGGAGGCGAGTGGAAGCCTGGAGCAGGTGGACGAAATTATCAAGAACAAGCCCGAGCGTTTTGATGTCATCAGTGGTGACGATGCTCTCACCTTCTCAATGGTGGCAAGCGGAGCAGCGGGCAGCATCTCTGTCATCGGCAATGCTCTGCCCAAGGAGGTGTCGCGCATGATTCGTCTTGAGTTCCGTGGTGAGTATGATGTTGCACGCACCATCCATCACCGATTCACCGAACTCTATTCATTGCTCTTTGTCGATGGCAATCCTGCCGGTGTTAAGGCATTGCTCCACGAGATGGGATTCATCGAGAATGTGCTGCGTTTGCCTCTCGTGCCTACACGCATCACGACTATGCAGAAAATGATAGAGATTCTGAATACACTTATAATGTAGTGAAACGAGAGATTCTTATATTTATAATGACTGGCATTGGTGCCGTTGTCCTGTTGTTGCTCAATTTGTTTTCAGGAGCAGTCGACATTCCCGTGTCCTCGGTGGCGAGGATACTATGTGGGGGAGACAACGACGTCAATGCCAGTTGGCAGTTTATAGTGCTTGAGTCGCGCTTGCCACAGGCTTTCACGGCATTGCTTGCTGGCAGTTCGCTTGCGGTGTGTGGTCTGCTGATGCAAGCCATCTTTCGCAATCCTCTTGCCGACCCTTCCATACTCGGCATCAGTGGTGGTGCAGGACTTGGTGTTGCGCTTGTGATGTTGTTCTTTGGAGGAGGCATCGCTGTTGGTGGACTTAGTGTGGGCGGTTTTGTTGCCGTGTTGCTTGCCGCCTTTGTCGGAGCCGTGGTGGTGACATTGCTCATGCTGTTTCTCTCCGAAGTGATACACAGCAATGCCATGTTGCTCATTGTCGGTGTCATGACAGGCTATCTGGCGTCGTCAGCAATAATGCTGCTCAATTTCTTTGCCTCTGCCGATGGTGTGCGGTCGTACATGCTATGGGGCATGGGCAATTTTGCGAGTGTGTCGTCAGAGCGTCTGCCTCTGTTTGCTGCTGTGTCTGTGGCGTGTCTTGTGGCGTCAGCATTGATTGTCAAGCCGCTTAATGTTCTGGTCCTCGGCAGTCAGTATGCACGCAATCTTGGTGTCAATACCCGGTTGCTACGCAATCTGATATTGCTGCTCACTGGACTGCTCACAGCCTTGACCACAGCTTTCTGCGGACCTATAGCCTTTGTCGGACTTGCCGTGCCGCATATCTCACGACTGCTCTTGCGCACAGACGACTATCGTCTGTTGCTTCCTGCCACAATGCTCACCGGAGCTGTCGTGGCATTGGCATGCAACTTGGCATGCGCCATGCCCTCAGATGGTGGTGTCTTGCCTGTTAATGCCATAACGCCCGTCATCGGTGCCCCTGTTATATTATATATAATGTTAAGAAAACATTCGTCATAAAAACAACTACATGTTTAAAGACTATTATGCTTAAAGACTATGAACGAAAAAGAACGCATATTATATCTACGTCAGCAGTTGCACGAATATAACTATAAATATTATGTTCTCAATCAGCCTGACATCTCCGACCAAGACTTCGACTTTCTTATGCACGAGCTGCAAGACCTTGAGGCTCGTCATCCCGAGATGTATGATGCCAACTCGCCTACGCAGCGTGTGGGTAGCGACCTTAATCAGAACTTCACACAGGTGGCTCACAAGTATCCGATGCTCTCGCTTGCCAATACTTATAACGAGCAGGATGTTGCCGATTGGTACGACTCGGTGAGCCGTGGACTCGAAGGCGACGACTTTGAGGTGTGTTGCGAGATGAAGTACGACGGACTCTCCATATCTCTAACTTACATCGACGGCAAACTCGTGCGTGGTGTGACACGTGGCGACGGAGTGCATGGCGACGATGTTACTGCCAACGTCAAGACTATTCGTGCTATTCCTCTTGTCTTGAAGGAGGGGGCTGGCTATCCGCATGAGTTCGAGATACGTGGCGAGATACTTATGCCTTGGAAGGTGTTCGAACGTCTTAACGCCGAACGTGAGGCTGCCGAGGAACTTCTCTTTGCCAATCCGCGCAATGCAGCGAGTGGCACACTCAAGAGCCAGAACTCACGTCTTGTGGCAAGTCGCCAGCTCGACTCTTATCTCTATTATCTCCTTGGCGACACATTGCCGTCGGATGGTCATTATGAGAATATGCAGACGGCTGCTCAGTGGGGTTTCAAGATTTCACAGGGAATGAAGAAGGCTAAGTCTCTTCAAGAGATTTACGACTATATAAACTATTGGGATACAGAGCGCAAGAACTTGCCTGTTGCCACCGATGGCATTGTGCTCAAGGTTAACTCTCTGCGTCAGCAGCGTGCGCTCGGCTATACTGCCAAGTCGCCGCGTTGGGCTATTGCCTATAAGTTTAAGGCTGAACAGGCATGCACACGTCTCAACGAAGTGACATATCAGGTGGGTCGTACAGGTGCTGTCACACCTGTTGCCAACATGGATGCTGTGCAACTGGCTGGCACGGTAGTCAAGCGTGCCACTCTCAACAACGAGGACTTCATACGCAATTTCGACCTTCACATTGGCGACTATGTGTATGTAGAGAAAGGTGGCGAGATTATTCCTAAGATAGTTGGTGTGGCGGTGGACAAACGTCCTGTCGATGCCGAGCCTGTTAAGTTTGTTGATACATGTCCAGAGTGTGGCACTCCGCTTGTGCGCTATGATGGCGAGGCTGCCCACTATTGTCCTAATGACACGGGTTGTCCACCACAGATAAAGGGTCGCATCGAACATTTCATAGCACGTCGTGCCATGAATATCGACTCGCTTGGTCCTGAGACCGTAGACGAATACTATCGTCGCGGACTCGTACACAACATAGCCGACCTCTACAATATAAAGGTGCAGGACATCAATGGCTCTGGCAATCGCGAACGTTCGGCACGCAAGATTGTTGACGGCATTGCTTCGTCAAAGTCTGTTCCCTTCGAGCGTGTTGTCTTTGCTCTCGGCATACGCTTTGTCGGCGAGACATCGGCTCGCCTGTTGGCACGTCATTTCAAGACGATGGATGCCTTGCAGTCGGCTACCATGCAGCAACTCATGGAGGTGGATGGAGTAGGAGAGGTGATAGCCAAGAGCGTCATTGCCTATTTTGCTAATCCTGTCAACCAGGAGATAGTGGCTCGTCTTCGTGCTTACGGATTGCAGATGCAGCTCACCGAGGAACAGGTGAGTGGAGCTACCGACCTACTTGCCGGCAAGTCGATAGTCATCAGCGGAGTCTTCGTCAAGCATAGTCGCGACGAATACAAGGCTCTAATTGAGCAGAATGGTGGCAAGAATGTAGGCTCTATCAGTGGCAAGACATCGTTTATTCTGGCTGGCGACAATATGGGACCGTCCAAGCTGCAGAAGGCTGAGAAGCTCGGCATTCCATTGGTTTCCGAGGACATGTTCCTTCAGATGATAGGAGGCGATGAGGCTGCCCAGAGCGAGAAGCCTGAAAACGACGAACCTGTCAAACCTCAAAACGTAGGCAGCGACGGACAGTTGTCGTTGTTTTAAGTAGTGATATAAAACATAATAAAAATACATGAAAGTAGTAGTTTCCCCCGAGATGCACGCCGTATGCCCCGAGTTTCGTGGTGCGTGCATCACGGCTAACATAAAGAATACTGAGTATTCGGCTGAGTTATGGAGCGAAATCGACTCACTTAGCGATGAATACCGAGCCACTCTCACTACCGAGTCGCTCAAGCAGATGACATCCATTCAGGCTACACGCCGTATCTATAAGGCGTGTGGCAAGGATCCTTCGCGCTATCGTCCGTCGGGCGAGGCTCTCGTGCGTCGTGTCTTGCAGGGCAAGAAGTTGTATCAGATAGACACACTTGTCGACCTCATCAATCTTGCCAGCATGAAGTATGGCTATAGCATTGGTGCGTTTGATGCCGACAAGTTCAGTGGCGACACGCTCACGCTCGGCATCGGTCGTGAGGGCGAACCATACGAGGGAATAGGCAGAGGAATGATTAACATTGCCGGAATGCCAGTCTATCGCGACTCAATAGGAGGCGTAGGCACACCGACGAGCGACCACGAGCGCACTAAGGTGACGCTCTCTACCACCCATCTTCTCGTGCTTGTCAATGGTTATGACGGCAGCGAGCAGGGTGTTAAGGCCACGGCTGAGTTTATCGTCGAGCTTCTTGGCAGATATTGCGACGCCACTGATTGCGCTTATCATATATACTAAATATTACGCTAAAAACTAATAAACAAACAGCAACAAGAGAAATGGGAATAGTTATTGGCATTGACGTGGGCATCAGCACCACCAAGATTGTAGGCATCGACGAGGAGGGCAAGGTTCTTTCACCCATCCGCATCCGTGCTACCGACCCTGTGACATCGCTCTACGGAGCCTTTGGCAAGTATCTTCACGACAATCACATACAACTCCATGATGTGGAGAAGGTGATGCTCACGGGGGTGGGCAGTGCCTATATCAATGAGCCGGTCTATGGCTTGCCTACAGACAAGGCAGAGGAGTTTGTCGCCGACGGACTTGGCGCACGCTATGAGACCAAGCTCGACCGTATGCTTGTCGTAAGTCTTGGCACAGGTACGTCCATTGTCAAGTGTGATGGCGACGAAATCAAGCATATTGGCGGCATAGGCATAGGTGGCGGTACGCTACAGGGGCTTTCGCGACTACTTCTCAAGACCGATGACATCAAACAGGTGGCGGCGCTTGCCGAGGAGGGCGACATCTCTCACATCAATGTGCTCATCAAGGACATCTGTGCCAATCCGCTGCAAGGACTGCCTATGAATGCCATTGCGTCGCTCTTTGGCAATGCCAAGACCAACGCCTCACGTGAGGATATTGCCCTCGGACTGATATGGATGTGTTTGCAGTCGATATGCAGTGCGACGATACTCTCATCTTTGGGTAGTGGCATCAAAGACTTTGTTATGATAGGCAATTTGACGCTCTTGCCTCAGTGTCGTCGTGTGTTCCCAGCAACGGAGCGATTGTATGGTGTGAAGTTCCGCATACCGCAGTATTCAGAGTTCTGCACGGCTATAGGCGCTGCCTTGTGCTATCGTAATGTGTTGGATAAATAAAGGTGTCAAAGTGTAAAATTACTTCATATTGTAAAAAAATCGGTTTCTGTAAAAATAATTTATTATTTTACAAGCGGTTAGAGTTTAATGTTTCGAATAAATTTTCTAACTTTGCATCCGTTAACTAACTAAGTGAGAGAAAATCTCAGTCTGTAATGGATTCTAATTTTCACTGTTTGTCATAGGAATGAAGAGTGATTTTTACGAAAAATTATGGGGGGGGGGAAATTCAGGAACAGTAATATTGAAAGAATATGAATTTGTTGAGTAAGTTTTTTAATTGGTACTTTGGAAAAAAGGCATTGCCATATTGGTGTATTGTCATCTTTGATTTCTTAGTATGTTTTGTTGGCGGCATGTTGGTATTGTGGCTCTGCCGTCCGTTGTCTGTCATGGTTTCCATGTTGCCACAGTTGTTGCACACCTTCCTTGCGTTTGGTGTGTTGAATCTTATTGGTTTCCGAGTATTTCACACTTACTCTGGTATATTGCGCTATTCACAGTTTGTCGACTTGTTGCGTGTGCTCTATGCAAGTGCATTGTCGTTTGTGTTGGCGTTGATGTTCAACTTTGCTGTATGCAATTACGGTTTAGACGACTTCTTTGCACCGCTTACAGGTCGTCTGATTATTTTTGTCTATATAACCACGACAGCCTTGATGTGTGTGTCACGTGTGTTGATACGCCTTCTTTTCGAGAATATGCTTGTCGGCAAGGATGCTCAGAATGTGCTCATTTATGGCACTCATGCGGGTGCGATAGCAATGACCAACGAGATTCGCAATATCAAGCCGGTTAAGTTCATTATCAAGGGATATATCGGTGATAGCAAAGCTAAGTATAGCGAGCGTCTTATGGGCAAGCGCATATATTCTACACGTGAGGATTTGCTTGCGGTTATCAAGGAGCTCGACATCCGTGTTGTGATGGTTAGCCCGTTGAAGCACGAGATGTTCCTGAAGAATCGTAAGTTCCAGGATATGCTCATCAATGCTGGCATTAAGATTTATATTGCCCAGAATGCTGAGCAGTGGAGCAAGCATCAGGACATGAAGGAGAAGATGCAGATGCGTGAGGTGAAGATCGAAGACTTGCTGCCACGCGACGAGATACAGGTTGACATGGAGAAGGTGGGCGCTTTGCTCAGCGGCAAGAAGGTGCTTATCACTGGTTCGGCTGGTAGTATCGGTTCGGAGATGGTGCGACAGATTGCTGTTTACAAGCCGTCTGAGATGATGCTCATTGATCAGGCTGAGACTCCGCAGCACGACATCCGCTTGATGATGATGAAGGACTATCCTGAGATTGTTGCCCACACTGTTGTGACAAGCATCTGCAAGAAAGATCGTATGGAGAGCATCTTCAGCACTTTCAAGCCCGACTATGTGTTCCATGCAGCTGCCTACAAGCATGTGCCTATGATGGAGGACAATCCGAGCGAGAGTGTGCAGAACAATGTTTGGGGCACCAAGGTCATTGCCGACCTCAGTGTTAAGTATGGTGTCAAGAAGTTTGTGATGATTTCCACTGACAAGGCTGTCAATCCTACCAACGTGATGGGTTGCTCTAAGCGTATCTGTGAGATCTATGTCCAGAGTCTTGACAAGGCTATCAAGGAGGGCAAGATAGAGGGTGTCACACAGTTTGTCACTACACGTTTCGGCAATGTACTTGGTTCAAACGGCTCTGTCATTCCTTTGTTCCGTAAGCAGTTGGCTGCTGGTGGACCTCTCACGGTCACTCATCCTAAGATTATACGTTTCTTTATGCTCATCCCCGAGGCTTGCAAGCTGGTGCTTGAGGCAGGCACTCATGGCAAGGGTGGCGAGATTTTTGTGTTCGACATGGGTGAGCCGGTGCGCATCGCCGACCTTGCTAAGCGCATGATTCTGCTCAGTGGAGCCAAGAATGTAGAGATTAAGTACACAGGTCTGCGCGAGGGCGAGAAACTCTATGAGGAGGTGCTCAACGAGAATGAGAATACCTTGCCGTCGTTCCACAAGAAGATACGCATTGCTATGGTGCGCAACTATGAGTATGCTGATGCCGAACGCGACCTTGAGGAGCTGTGCGACATCGCTGCCAAGTACGACGATATGGAGACTGTTCGCAAGATGAAGGACATCGTTCCTGAGTATGTCAGCAAGCATTCTCGTTACGAAGTGCTCGACAAGAAGGACTAAATTATAAACGAACTCAATAAAAAAGCAGAAGGCTGTGGTGTTTTTGCCGCAGCCTTCTGCTTTTTATTATTCTATAAGGTGATAGATGCCGCCAGCCATCAACTTCGCCACACCTTGCATTTCCAGGTTGAACAGAGCTGCGCTCGTAGCAGGAATAGGCAACCCCGACATGCTGCTAATGCTGCTCATCTGTAGATTGTTGCTTTTAGACAGCAGTTCCACAATGCGCCGTTCGTTTTCGTTCAGTTCCGGGAACAGTTGACGTTCTATTCCCTTCTCCTTAGCTTTAGTCAGTTGGCAGTCGTTGTCCCATCCCATTGCGTTGACAAAGTCTTCAGCTGATGTTATGAGTATGGCTTTGTTGTCGCGTATTAGGTTGTTCGTGCCAATGCTGTATGGTGCTCCAACGTTGCCAGGAAAAGCGAATACCTCCCTGCTGTAGTCCGACGCCAGATTTGCCGTTATCAAGCTGCCGCCCTTTGCGGCGCTCTCCACTACAATCGTAGCGTCGGCAAGTCCTGCCACTATGCGGTTGCGTCTCACAAAATTCATTTTGTCTGCATTGGTGTTTGTCATGAACTCCGTTGCTAATCCACCGTGACGCAGCATCTCGGTGGCGGTTTCGCGGTGTGCTGTAGGATATAAGTAGTCAAGTCCGTGAGCCAGCACCCCCACTGTGTCCATCCCGTTTTTCAGTGCATGTCGGTGGGCATTGATGTCCACTCCGTATGCCAGTCCGCTGATGATGATAGTGTCTGGACACATAACCTTCAGGTCGGCAGTGAATCGACGTATAATGTCCTGCCCATATACAGTGCAGTGGCGTGTTCCTACGATGGATATTATGCGTCGATGGTTGAGGTTGGCAGTTCCTCTGTAGTATAGCACCAATGGTGCGTCCTCACATCTTCGCAAGCGTTCGGGATAATTGTTGTCGCCTATAACGAGAGGTTCTATACTGTGCTCCTCGTCAAATTTTAGCTCAGCTTCAGCTCTTCGCATGGCTTCCGACACATCCTTCAGGGCTTCCTCCAGTCGTGGTGTAGCATCATGGAGCACCGCTTTGATGTCGTTGCGGTGCTCCATGATGGCTGTAGCCGACCCAAGTTTGCGGTATAGCTGCAAACTTGTCGTCAGATTAAAGTGGTTGATGCGGGTTAGTGCAACCGCATACAGAGTTTCTTGGGTTATGTTCATTTTATTCCCATACATGCAGTTCGCCGAGTACGAAGAGCAGGATATATCCGAGTATGAGTCCGATAATACCCATAGTCAAACCAATCTTCATCATCTCGTTCTGCTTAACAAGTCCTGTAGAGTGTGCGATGGCGTTAGGCGGTGTCGAGATAGGCAGAGTCATGGCTACTGATGCTGCCACTGCGATGCCTATGAGCACTGTCGGAGTGCCGCCGATGCTGTTGAGCGATTCGCCCATTCCCTTGCACACTACAGCGAGTATAGGCACGAGCAGTGCTGCTGTTGCTGTGTTCGAGATGAAGTTGGACAGTATGTAGCAAATGATGCCCGATGCGAGCAGTATGACTACTGGCGACCATGAGCCGAACGGAATGCTCTTGATAACGTTCTCGGCGAGTCCCGACTCGTTGAGAGCCAGACCCAGTGCAAATCCACCTGCCACCATCCAGATGACGCTCCAGTTGATTTCCTCCAAGTCGCGTGCCTTGATAACGCCAGTGAATGCGAACACCACGATAGGAATCATAGCTACAGTGTTAGAGCCTACGCCAGTCCAGCGGTCGCAAATCCACAGTAATACAGTGGCTATGAATGTTGCTGCCACCACTGTTGTGCGCCAGTTGTGCTGCACTTCGCCCTCTATCTCCAGCTCAATGGTCTTCTTCTTGAATGGGAAGAACTTCTTCAGCAAGAACCATCCTATGAGCAACAGCACTATAGTGAGAGGCATCATGTACATCATCCATTCGCCGAAGCCTATGCCCAGGTTCAGTCCTGTTGGCGAGTTGAGGTATTTCAGTGCTATAGCGTTAGGTGGTGTTCCGATAGGAGTACCCATACCGCCGATGTTGGCAGCCACAGGGATAGATAGTGTCAGTGCCACACGTCCCTTGCCTTCAGGAGGCAGAGCCTTGAACACAGGTGCGAGGAATGTTAGCATCATGGCAGCCGTTGCCGTGTTGCTGACAAACATCGAGAATACACCAGTGATGAGTATGAATCCCAACAATACATTCTCGCTCTTGTTGCCGAAGGGCTTCAACAGCGTTCGGGCAAGCAGCACGTCGAGTCCCGATTTTGTTGCTGCGATAGCGAGGATGAATCCTCCGAGGAAGAGGATGATGATAGGGTCGGCAAATGTGGCCATCAGTGCGCTGTGGTCGAGCAGTTCGCTCTTGTCGATGCCTGATCTGAAGAAGTGGAACGCATTGTCCGATGTGGTGAGCAACAGCAATCCGATGAGTGACACCGACGTCGCCCATGGTGATATGGCTTCCGTCACCCATAATATGGTGGCGAGAGCAAACACGGCGATGACGCGCTGTTGGATTACTGTCAGGCCTTCAATGCCAAAGCTGTCGATGGGCAGATTCCATATTATCAGGCTAATGACCACCGCAACAACGAAGAGTGTAGCATTTTTCTTGCTGAACTCTCCGGTAAGAAGATTTCTTTTTTCTTGTGCCATAAGGTTGATGTAGGTTAGATTGTTATTGTTTTTAGTTATATGTTTTCTCTGGCTGTCTTTTTGTAAAGACACATGCAAATGTAGCACAAATAAAACAATGTGCAAAACTTTTCTCATAAATTTATTCTAAAACTTTGCTTTCTTTTTGTTCGTTAGCTTATTTAGTGTTACTTTTGCCTGTCCTATTGTCTTGATAGGCATTTCAATCATAATATACAATATATTTATATATGAAGAAATTCGTTTTGTCTTTAGTCTCTCTGTTGGCTGTCGTGCTGTTTGTGTCGTCATGCAATGGTGGCAAGTCACGTCATGATAACGTCGCTGGCGACACCCTACGTCTCAAGTATGCCGAGCATTTACATATAATAAGGTATAACGACTATACTCTTGTGTCGCTCGACAATCCTTGGAAGCGTGGCGCCGAGCTTCATCGTTATGTGCTTGTGCCACGCAAGGACTCGGCACGTGTTGGCGCTCTGCCCCAAGGCACAGTTGTCTATACGCCCGTAGAGCGTAGTGTTGTCTTCACTTCGCCTCATTGCTATCTGTTGGGGCTTCTTGGTGCAGGCAGTGTTGTTGGTGGTGTTTGCGACCTTCCTTATATCAACATCCCCGATATACAGCGTGCCGCAAAGAGAGGCAGCGTTGTCGATTGTGGCAACAGTATGTCGCCATCGGTTGAGCGCATGGTGGCCATTCAGCCCCAGGCATTGTTGGTTTCGCCGTTTGAGGGTGCCAGCTATGGACAGGTGGAGCGTCTTGGCGTTCCGCTTATAGAGTGTGCCGACTATATGGAGACATCGGCGCTTGGCAGGGCAGAGTGGATGAAGTTCTACGGCATGCTTGTTGGCAAGGTTCACGAGGCTGACTCGCTCTTTGCTGCCGTTGAGCGTGGATATACTGATGCCATGCGTCTTGCACGCAAGTCGGCTGTGCGTCCCAAGGTGATAACCGAGCGTGTGGTCAGTGGCGTGTGGTATTGTCCTGGCGGCAAGAGTAGCATGGGCAGACTTATTGCCGACGCTGGTGGCAGATATGCCTTTGCCGACGACAGCCACAGTGGTTCGTTGACGCTTTCGCCAGAGAAGGTGTTGGAGAGGGCTGCCGATGCCGACTGTTGGTTTTTCATTGGCAGTGGAGGAGGCGCCACACGCAGCCAACTCCTCGCCGAGTATTCGGGATATAAGATATTGAAAGCTTTCAAGGACGGCAATGTCTACGAATGTATGCCCAGCATAGACAATCAGTATTTCGAGCAAATCTCCTTCCGCCCCGATTTTCTGCTCGAAGATATGGTGAATATCCTTCATCCCGACCTTAAAATGGGGCAGAAAAGCCGTTATTATAGGCAAATACGCTAAAAAATGCACTTTTTATTGAAAAAAGTTGCCGAAATGTTTGGCGGTTTGACAAATAAATACTACCTTTGCACTCGCAATTAAGAAACAGTGCTCCGGTAACAACTTCAACCGTATGGAAGTTTGGGTGAGTGGCTGAAACCAGTAGTTTGCTAAACTGCCGTACGGGTAACCGTACCGGGGGTTCGA
>CAKPST010000026.1 GCA_934183355.1 uncultured Prevotella sp. | reverse complement strand
TCGGCGATGAATGCAAAAAGACCCAAACTGATAATACATATCAGCAGGACTCCCTTGCTTCTGATTTTTCCTAATGCTGCCATTATTCTATTTGTTTATTTATTATTTATTAATTTCATTTTCTTCAATATGCCTTTGACACACGTGCCACAAAAGGCGTACAAAAATACTAAATAATTATTAGACTTTCGAACAAAAGACTGAAAAAGTGTCCTTACTGCTTAACTTTTAGCTTTACAAGCTCTATTTTAGTCATTGTGCTCTTTATAATTTGGAATTCGAAATGCCCAAATGTCACTATTTCATTGAGTTTTGGGAAGCTCTGATACTCGTGCAGAATATAACCTCCCACCGTCATATATTCATCACTTTCGGGCAATCCTATTCCAAATAAGTCGTTCACCTTGTCTATCTCCAGACGAGCCGACAAGACATACTCATTGATGCCTGTCTGCTTGGCTATATACTTCTCGCTATCGTGTTCGTCCTCAATATCACCGAAGATTTCCTCCACAATATCCTCAAGAGACACAATACCGCTTGTTCCTCCAAACTCGTCAACCACCACACCCAGGCTCTTCTTCTGCTGTAGGAATATATGCATGAGTTTCTGCGCAGCCATAGTTTCTGGCACAAAAGGCATCTTGCACACATTTTCGCGCCAGTTGTCACGATTGCGAAACATCTCCGAGCTATGAATATAGCCCACAATATGGTCTATATCATCGTCGTAAACAATGATTTTAGAATTTCCACTCTCTACGAATTTCTGCATCAACTCTTCGGTTGTGCAGTCATGCAAGTCCACAGCATTAATCTCTGTTCGCGGAACCATACAGTCGCGCACCTTACAATCAGAAAATTCCAACGCATTCTGGAATATCTTTACCTCGTCATTGATATCGTCCTCGTTCTGTGCATTGTCAATGCTCGACTGCACAAGATAGTCAAGATCCACCTTTGAGAATCCCTCATCATCGCTCTCCGTTGTCATTCTTATACCGAAAATGCGCAAAAGACACTTTGCCACAAACGTTGAAAAACGGCTTATTGGCCACAAAACGATATAGAACAAATAAGCAGGCACTGCAAATACTGCCAACAGTCGATTGGCATTGTTCTTAAAGAGTATCTTTGGAAGAAACTCACCCGTGAAGAGTATCACAAGTGTAGAAAGCAATGTGTCTGCCGTTACTCTCATTCCATCCTCAAGATTGCTGAAGATAGTATTGTCAAAAAGACTTGCAAACAATATACCATAGACCACAAGCACAATGTTATTGCCCACAAGCATGGTGCTCACAAAGCCATTTGGATGGCTGTAAAACGTTGACAATATCTTCTTTGTGATTCTGTTGCCCTCACGGTCCATCTCCGCAAGCATACGGTTGCTCGACACAAAAGCTATCTCCATACCTGAAAAGAAAGCCGAGAGCACCATTGTCACTGCAATGCTGATTAATAAAGGAATTTCTGTATCCACTATTTTTAATGTTAATATTAACCAAACAAAGCACACGACGGTTTCTACCATCATGTGCTGTTTGCTTTTTTATTGTTATTGATTTATTCTTCTTGAGGGTTGAGCCTGCTGACGCACAGCAGCTTTCACCGTGTCGGGAGCTGCCGCTATAGTGTCTCCAGTACCTGCTATGTCACCCTTTTCAAATGAGCCTTTACTATTGGAAACATAGTATTTGGTCATGCGTTCATCACTCCTGAAGTAAGTTCCCTCAAGAGTTCGCTCTGGTGTAACAAGTTTTGACGGGACAAAAGAGTAAAGTTCATGCGCTGACTCATCCCAGTAGAGTTGCTGACTTGTAAACCTCAACCCGTCCTTTGTCAAGACACTAACACGACTGCGCAATTCCCACAGGCGTTTCTGGTCATAATAGTAGGCAGTGTCACACTGTATGTACGACTGCACATGAAACTTCTCGTCGAATTGTTCGAAGAACACACCCTTCTCGAATATCCATCGGGACGGATTGCGCACAGTATTCACCTCCCAACGTTCAGCAACTATACGATACTTTATGACACCAGAGTCGGATATCAACGTGTTGACACCATAACTGGTCATCATCGACACAGAGTCGCGGTCGTGTATGGCAGGAGCCGTGTGCTCCTTTTGTTCTTCACACGAAGCCAAGAGCACACAGACTAATGTCCACAAAAATATGTATTTGCTGTATATCAGTTTCATTTCTACTATCTATTTTTTATTCCATCTTCCACTTAGCAAACCAACGTTCGTTGAATGTCAGTCCGATATTGATGCGGAACGAATTTTCTGTAACAAATGTCTTGCAGTCCTGACGCACCCATTGTGCCGAGATATTCAGGAGCGAACGGTTGTTATAAGCATTCATTACTGGGATGCCGAAACCAGCACTTACGCTATACTCCTTCGGTCCATTCTGTCCGTTTATATTCATATAGTTGGTAGCATAAGATGCTCCAAAACGGTAATGTATGCGCTTAAAGAAGTTGCGGCCGTTCTCCTGTGGGCAGATGTCACCTCCTATAGTAAGCTTATGACGGTCTTTGTACGACAGACCATGACCATCCATTCCCTCATATCGAGTAGCTTCTACTGAGCCCCACTTCTGAAGTTCGTAGTCGACACCTATCTTAAATATGTTGCTTCTGTTCCACATCACACCCACACCATACACTGTCGGAATAGAGAGTTCGCTAAGTCCCTTATGTATTGTTGTGTCCGAAACAGCAGTCTGAGAGTTGTTTGAAATCTCGCTGCATTCAGGTGTTGCTCCCAGTTTATGACCAAAGCTGTAAGTTGCACCTATTGTCAAAGCATCCTTCTTCGTAAGTTTGCTTGTATACTGCAATCCGAAGTCCACCTTATAGCTATTAATTGAAGCAGTATAGTAACGTGACAGAGTGTTCACGTAGCTGTCTGTGTACGAATTGATAATAGCTCTGTTGTAGTCGCCCCACAGATACGAACCATTAACACCTACCGAAAGTCCCTTGACCGGCATCCATCCAACACCAAGATAAATCTGATGCAGACCACCCGTTCCAAGATAGCTGTTGACATAAGAAGTAGAAGAACTTCCCGAAACATCCGAACCAATACGATTGGTATTAGAATATTGATAGCCTATATTTGAGTATGGCAATATACCGAAGCTCACACCCAAGTGCTTAGCTGCTCTAAAACCAGCTACGATATACTCGAAATTGGCGTTCTGAGCGTTCACCTTAGCGTTACCCTCGCTATAGTTGGTTATCTGTCCTGATATTCCAGCGTCAAAGATAAACGACAATGAGTCGATAGAGGCATAAGACGCAGGGTTAAGGCTGTTTATCTGGTTGTGTTCATGAAAGCCCAAACCCAGTCCATTCATACCGCGATTAAAACCTGTAGATGGTTCAGCGAGTGTTCCAAGTCCGTATTGGCTATACGGAGAATTTGTTCCACTCTGCGCATAAGCGGACAAAGACGCGGCAATCATGGAGACAGCAAAGAGTATTTTCTTCATTTTTCTAACTCTAATTATTAATTTAGAATAATTGTTTTTCTATCGGCACGAATGTCATCCATCAATGCCCAATATGTTGATTATAAACCTTCTTATACAGAATTGTCTGCAAAATTATCGAAAAAAAACGATATATGTGCACGATAACCGAGAAAATATCGGCAACATTACCTTTCTATTATCTTATATCTTGCGAATTTCAGAAGAAGAGTCTTGTTTCCTGCATTTTCAAAGTCGACAGTAGCCTTTTCGTTCTCACCAGCTCCATCTATACTCACAACCTTGCCAACGCCAAATCTCTGATGCTCTATGGTCATTCCCACCAACAGCCCCGACGTAGCCTTAGCATTCGTTTCGTTTCTTGATGATGTCATGCTTGATGCCGAACTGCGACTCATTCCAGATGTCGCTGACGCAGAAATTCGTCTAAATCGCGACGGATTTGGAATATCAGCCTGAGGCATTCTTATCCTCGACACATTGGCATTAACGCCTCTCATCGGCACATCTCTTGACGGATTGTTGTCATAAGACGTGCTTACAGACCCCAAACGTCCATTCACATCCAGCAACTTAGGGTCTATCTCTCTCAAGAAACGACTCGGTTGATTGAACATCAAACTGCCATATTGGTAACGACTCTTGGCACAAGAAATAAAGCAACGCTCTTCTGCACGAGTTATTGCAACATAAAACAGGCGACGCTCCTCTTCCAGTTCTCTCGGAAATTCACATGCACGCGGACCTGGAAACAGATTTTCTTCCACTCCAACGATAAACACCGTATTGAATTCCAATCCCTTAGAAGCGTGTATGGTCATCAGCGAAACCCTGTCAGGAGCTACTACACCAGAAGCATTTCCCGAATCTGCGTCTTCATCTTTGTCAGCATCAGTAACCAAAGCCACCTCCTGCAAGAAGTTTGCAATATACACTTCGTCGCCATAATCTTCCTCGCGCTTAGTGTCTACAAAGTCATGCAGACCTGACATAAATTCCTCAACATTCTCCTTGCGGTCACGTCCTTCCTCCGAACCATCAGCAAATATTTCATGCGAAAGCCCTGTTTCCTCTACAATACGCTTTCCCAAAGTATAAGCATCAACGACAGTGTTGGCGTCAATATACACTTGCATCATGTCATGAAAAGCCACTATCTTCTTGGCAGCAGCCGTTCCAAGACCTTCTACATACATCACAGGATTGTCCACCACCGTCCACAGGCTCACACCATGCAGACGTGCAGCAGCCACAAGTTTGTCTACTGACGAGGTTCCAATACCACGCTTGGGATAATTTATAATACGCTTCAGCGACTCCTCGTCATCTGGATTGGCTACAAGACGGAAATAAGCAATAACATCCTTTATCTCCTTACGCTGATAGAAACTCATTCCACCATATATCCTGTACGGAATATTCTCGCGCCTCAACTCTTCTTCAAACAGGCGACTTTGTGCATTAGTCCTGTAAAGTATTGCTGCGTTGCCATATTCCAAGCCATGACGCAGATGTAGTCTGCGCAACTCGCCACATACCACCGACGCTTCCTCTCTGTCAGAATAAGCTACATTCACTGTCACCCTGTCGCCTTGGGCATTCTCACTGAATACAGTCTTCTTTATCTGACGCTGATTATGCCCTATCAAGCAGTTGGCAGCATTCACAATATTCTGCGTACTGCGATAGTTCTGCTCAAGTTTAAACAACCTTGCCTCACTAAAAATGCTCTGAAAGTTGAGCATATTGTCTATATTGGCACCACGGAAAGCATAGATACTCTGAGCATCATCGCCCACCACACAGATGTTGCTGTTAGAACGCGCCAGAAGCGTTAGTATGCATTGCTGCGCATAGTTGGTGTCTTGATACTCGTCTACAAGAATATATTTAAACCTGTCTGAATACTTATTGCACACATCTGGATGATTGCGAAACAATATATATGTGAACAACAACATATCATCAAAGTCAACAGCATTAGCCAACAGACTTCTTTGCGCATAACGACGATATATCTCACCCAGCTTAGGCATATTGCTACGATGGTCACGCTCCATAAGCGACCCATCTGCAAGATACATGTCTGGCGTTATAAGACTATTCTTAGCCATACCGATACGCGACAATACGACAGAAGCCTTATACTGCTTGTCGTCAAGTTGCATCTCCTTAACAATAGAGTTCACCAACGATTTTGAGTCAGAGTCGTCGTATATCGTGAAGTTGTTTTTAAGCCCAATATGCTCAGACTCAGCACGCAAGATACGCAAGAATATCGAATGGAACGTACCCATATTGAGATAACGAGCCACATCTGCACCCACAAGTGAGCCTATACGGTCTTTCATCTCACGCGCCGCCTTATTGGTGAACGTAAGTGCAAGAACATTCCATGGCTTAAAACCACGATGCAACAGATAGGATATTTTATACGTAAGGACACGGGTCTTGCCCGATCCAGCACCAGCGATAACCAGTTCCGGACCATCAAGATACTCCACAGCGGCACGCTGGCTTGGATTCAGTGAAGAGAGAAGAGTTTCCAATGGTGGTAACTTTATTTAAGTGTTGATATTATTTCTTACGGTGATACACACCTCCAGATGTTGTATTTGGGTCATAGTCCTCGCCTTCCTTTGGAAAAGAAGGGATAAACTTCATCTCATGCTCTATTTTTCCTCTGCGTGCACGCATGTATGCACTTGGACAACTGCTGTCAAACTTACGCGGATTAGGTAGAGTTGCAGCTATCAAGGCACATTCCGAACGAGATAGTTCGCTAGCCTGTTTGTCAAAATGGTGCTCTGCCACAGCCTCAGCACCATAAATTCCGTCGCCCATCTCTATAGAGTTAAGATACACCTCCATAATACGATGCTTGCTCCATAGAATTTCTATCAAGGCTGTAAAATACACCTCAAATCCCTTACGAGTCCAACTGCGACCTGGCCACAAGAACACATTCTTTGCTGTCTGCTGCGAGATAGTGCTCGCACCATGCTTGTTGCCCACTCCTGAACGATTGCGTCGCGCTGCCTTCTCTATAGCATCAAAGTCAAAACCATGATGCAACAGGAAGCGTTGATCCTCGCTTGCCATCACCGCAACAGGCAGATGCGGCGAAATCTTGTCGAGCGAAGTCCAGCTATGATGCATTCTTATAGTCTTTCCGTCAGCAGCCTGTTGAAAACAACGTATCACCATTAATGGCGTCACATACACCGGAATAAACCGATAAGCCACTACTGCAAGTATTGTGGAGCTAAAGAATAGAGCTAATGCCCAACGTATGATTTTTGAAACAATACCAAATACCATATATACAAACAAGGAACTAAGGCAGCATCCTAAGACACTGTCTTAATTCCTATTATCATAAAAAATTATTTATATCTTAGTTCAATGTACCTGCATTAGCAGCATCCACCATCTCCTTGCTTGCATAGAGATACACCTCTACACGACGGTTCTGCTTGCGACCCTCTACAGTTGAGTTTGAAGCTACAGGCTCAGAGCTACCCTTGCCCGACACGTTCTTAAACTGTGAAGAAGAAACGCCACAGCTTCTCAGATAGTTCTCAACGCTCTGAGCACGCTTGTTGCTGAGAGGCAAGTTGATGCCATCATTACCTGTAGAGTCTGTATGACCATAGATATCTACAGAGAGGAGATTGTTGTTCTTCAATGTATTAGAGAACTTAGCCAATGCATTCTTAGAGTTTGTATTCAAGTCGGCCTTGTTTGTAGCAAAGAGAATACCCGAATCGAATGTCACCTTAACAGCCTCCAAGCCGTTAGCGTCTGTCACCTTCTCTACCTTAGCGTTCTCCACCTGCTTAGCCTGCTCGGCAACCTTATCCATATGACGACCAATGATAGCGCCTGTACCTGCGCCTACTGCACCACCGATAGCAGCACCAACTGCTGTGTTGCCAGCCAACTTACCAATAATACCACCAACAAGGGCACCGCCACCGGCACCAATCAATGCTCCTGTACCCTGATTTGTACCACAGCTTACAACGGCAAGAACGCCCATTGTCAAAGCCATACCTTTTACTTTGTTCATTTTATCAATTCTAATGTTAAAAAACCATGTTTCTTGCGTTATTCAACGCTTTTATAGGTGCAAAGATAGCGGTTTTTTCTATAGAGTAGCAATATTACAACATTTTTTTGTATTTTTGCAGTGCAAATTAAGGTCTTGCAACTAACAAAAGAAACAAGAACATTAACAAATTCAATTAAATAACAATGGCAAAAGAATTAAAACAACTGACAAAGCGCTCAGAGAACTACAGCCAGTGGTATAACGACCTTGTTACCAAGGCCGACCTCGCTGAACAGTCTGCTGTGCGCGGATGTATGGTCATCAAACCTTATGGCTATGCCATCTGGGAGAAAATGCAGCACCAACTCGACCTCATGTTCAAGGAGACAGGAGCACAGAACGCTTATTTCCCACTGCTTATTCCGAAATCGTTCTTCAGCCGTGAGGCAGAGCACGTAGAGGGATTTGCCAAGGAATGTGCAGTAGTTACTCACTACAGACTGCGCACCAACGAGGACAAGACTGCTATCGAGGTAGACCCTTCAGCTAAGCTCGAAGAAGAGCTCATCATACGTCCTACTTCTGAGACCATCATCTGGAATACATACAAGAATTGGATACACTCTTATCGCGACCTCCCTCTCATGTGCAACCAGTGGTGCAACGTTATGCGTTGGGAGATGCGCACACGCCCATTCCTCCGCACATCTGAGTTCTTGTGGCAGGAGGGTCACACTGCTCACGCCACAAAGGAAGAGGCTGAAGCAGAAGCACAGAAGATGCTCCACGTATATGCCGACTTCGCCGAGAAGTGGATGGCAGTACCTGTAGTACAGGGTGTTAAGAGCGAGACCGAACGTTTCGCCGGAGCATTGAACACATACACCATCGAGGCTATGATGCAGGATGGCAAGGCTCTGCAGAGTGGCACAAGCCACTTCCTCGGTCAGAACTTCGCCAAGGCTTTTGATGTTACTTATCTTAATAAGGAGAACAAGCCTGAATACGTTTGGGCCACATCATGGGGTGTGTCTACACGTCTTATCGGTGCTCTCATCATGACTCACTCTGACGACAACGGACTTGTATTACCTCCTAAGTTGGCTCCTATACAGGTTGTCATCGTTCCTATTTCTAAGGGTTCAGAGCAGCTTGCTGCCATCACCGAGAAGCTCACACCTATCATCAACGAGTTGCGTGCAGCTGGCATCAGCGTTAAATACGACGACACAGAGAACAAGCGTCCTGGATTCAAGTTTGCCGACTACGAGCTTAAGGGTGTTCCTGTTCGCCTCGCAATGGGTGGACGCGACCTCGAAGAGGGCACTATCGAAATTATGCGCCGCGACACTTTGGAGAAGGAGACTCGCTCTATTGAGGGCATCGCCAAGTACATCGAGGAGCTGCTTGACGCTATTCAGGAGAACATCTTCCAGAAGGCTCTCGCCTATCGCAACGCTCACATCTACGAGTGCGACAACTACGAGGAGTTCAAGGAGCGCATCAAGGACGGTGGATTCTTCCTCTGCCACTGGGACGGCACAGCCGAGACTGAGGCTAAAATCAAGGAAGACACACAGGCAACTATACGTTGCGTACCATTCATGTTCGAGCAGACACCTGGTGTTGACATGGTTTCAGGCAAGCCTGCAACTCAGCGCGTAATCATCGCACGCAGCTACTAACAAGAAGGTTTACAGACGAATTGAGTATAGGTGATGCGGCGTAGTGGCTACAATGTAGACATATTGAAGCCACTACCCTGCACCGCCTCACCTTAAACTGAATTTAGAAGATTACTATCTAAACTTATTTTTCACTAACATTCATAAACAATGGATTGGATTATTAATTTATTCACAAATACCGAGTCCGTTGCCCACATTGCTATATTATATGCCATAGTCATTGCCATTGGTATATTATTAGGCAAGATTAAGATTGGCGGCATCTCACTCGGTGTTACATTCGTGCTTTTTGCTGGTATTGTAGCCGGCCACATCGGGTTTACTGCCCCTGTGAACATCCTTAGCTTTATACAGGACTTCGGACTTATTCTGTTCGTATTCTGCATTGGTTTGCAGGTAGGTCCTGGTTTCTTCGAGAGCTTCAAGAAGGGCGGTGTCACACTCAACCTTCTCTCTACATCATTGGTACTGCTCAACGTGGCAGTGATGTTTGCTTGCTACTACATCTTCTTTGACACCAACGACAAGACCAACCTACCAATGATGGTGGGCACTCTCTATGGTGCTGTCACCAACACTCCTGGTCTTGGTGCAGCCAACGAGGCTCTTGAGTCAGTATGGAAGGCAGCCAACGGCACTATGCCACAGATTGCAGCAGGCTATGCTTGCGCCTATCCTCTCGGTGTGCTCGGCATCATCGGAGCCACTATCGCTGTGCGCTTCATCACTGGCACCAAGCTTGAGGAGGAAGAGGAAGAACTCAACGAGGAAGAAGGCGACAATGTTCACACCAAGCCTCTACAGATGCACCTCAAGGTGGACAACACCTACTTGGCTGGACGTACAGTGAAGCAAATCAATGAGTTCTTGAACCGCGACGTAGTTTTCTCACGTCTGCTCCACGAGGACAAGGTCATCATCCCTAATTCTTCTGACGTATTCCAGATGGGCGACGAGGTACTCGTAGTATGTGCCGCCGTTGACGCCGAGGCTATCAAGGCATTTATCGGCCCAGAGATAGCCAAGCCTTGGGAGGAAAGCAAGAGCACTCAGCCTCTTATCTCTAAGCGCATCGTCATCACCAACCCGTCAATGAACGGCAAGGAACTTGGCAAGATGCACTTCTCAAGCGTTTATGGAGTAACCGTCACACGCATCTCGCGTCAGGGCATGGATCTCTTCGCATCACGCAACTACCGTTTCCAGGTAGGTGACAAGATTCTCGTTGTTGGTCCTACAGACAATGTAAACCGCATTTCAGAAGTTATGGGCAACTCTGTTAAGCGTCTCGACCATCCTAACATCGCCACTATCTTCATCGGCATCATCGTTGGTATTCTCTTCGGTAGCATCCCATTCGCTATTCCTGGAATGCCAGTACCATTGAAGCTCGGTATCGCTGGCGGTCCGCTTATTATCGCCATCCTCATCGGTCGCTTCGGCCACCGCATGAAACTCAACACCTACACCACGACATCAGCCAATATGATGCTCCGCGAGATAGGTTTGGTGCTCTTCCTTGCCAGTGTAGGCATCAAGGCAGGTGCACACTTCTGGGACACCGTGGTAGAGGGCGACGGCTTGATGTACGTATTAACAGGTTTCCTCATCACCATCATACCAATTCTTATCATTGGTGTCATAGCACGAATGAAGTTCAAGTTCAACTACTTCACCATCATGGGTATGCTTGCCGGTACATGCACCGACCCACCAGCATTGGCTTACGCCAACTCTATATGCTCGCGTGAGGCTCCTGCCATCGGCTACTCTACAGTTTACCCATTGAGTATGTTCCTCCGCATCTTCACAGCGCAGTTGATAGTATTGTTCTGCTGCGGATAATAAGAATAAAAGGAAGAGGGTGCATCAACAGTCTCGTAAGACTCTTGGTGCACCCTCTTTTTATTTTATATGATTGGCTTTATGCGCCTCTCATTTCCTTCAACAATTCCTTTTGTCTTTCTGTCAGATTGGTTGGCAATGTCACGTTATAGGTTATTATCAAGTCGCCCATTGTGCCATCACCACGATCGTAGCCCTTGCCACGCAAACGAACCTTAGTGCCATTCTGTGTCTCAGGCTTTACCTTTAGTTTCACTTTCTGTCCATTGCCGAGCTGTATTATCACCTCTCCGCCAAGCAAAGCTGTATAGAGGTCAATGTTTACGCTGGCATTCATCTCGCCCGAGTTCTGACGCATTGTGCTGCGCGAGCGTGTGCCGCGTCCCCTACCCGCCTTAGCTCCAAACAAATCTTGGAAGAAGCTTGAGAAACCACCACCTTCGCCACTGAATCCAGAGAAGTCGAAACCCTCAAACGGCGAGCCACCAGAGCTGCCGTCAGAACTCCAATAATAGTTGCCACCATTAGCCCCTGCTCCACCGCCAGCTTTAGCATAAGCGTCAGCCTCGCGCCATTTCTCGCCATACTGGTCGTATTTGCTACGCTTGTCGGGGTCGGATATAACATCATAAGCCTCGTTCAAAGCCTGAAACTTAGCCTTAGCCTTGGGGTCGTTAGGATGCAAGTCGGGATGAAACTGCTTGGCACGCTTACGATAAGCCTCACGCACCTCATCTTGCGGAATGTTGCGATCGACACCCAATATTTTGTAATAATCAATAAATGCCATATTTCTTTCCTCCTTATTATATTTTATTCCTTATTATATATTTATATGCTATTTCTACTTATAGCAACAACAAATAACGTGCCCGACATGTTGATGTGACTCATTTTTTATTTTTTTATCTGCAATTCTGCAATTCCTTGAGGCATGACATATATAAATGCTTGTGCTACAAGCCATTGTCGCGCTTGCAGTAATTGCAGTAGAAAACCATAATCTGCAAGCAATCTGCAATTACTGCAATTAATAGACTGCCAGTAAGTTAGGACGATGAAGACACCTGGAATTGCAGTATTGCAGTAGAAATAGAAAAAAAATAAAATCAAGGCAAGCGCGAGCACTACACATAGACATCGTCGTTGTAAATACAGAAGGCTTTAAACTATGAGTAACTGGGCTTAGTACAAGGCGTAACTAGGCTTAGTACAATTAGTACATGGGCTTGGTACTCATTGTACTTAGCCCATATACTAATTGTACCAAGCCCCAAAAACAAAACTACTTGAACATACTTCTAAATGTTGTGGGTATTGGTGTCGTGAACTCCATGCGTTCGCCGGTCACCGGATGCACAAAGCACAGCATGTAAGCATGCAGACACAATCTGTGCAGAGGATCGAAGCCATTGCCATATTTCACGTCGCCACACACGGGATGTCCCATATCTGCTGAATGAACACGAATCTGGTTCTTACGTCCAGTCTCAAGTTTATACTCCACAAGCGAAGCCTCGGTGGTGCGGTTTAGCACACGATAGTGAGTGACAGCATACTTGCCACCATTGTCCACAGGCGACGAAAATGTCACATACGCCTTGTTGTCCTTGAGCCAGTTGGCTATAGTGCCCTCGTCGTTCTCCATCTCACCGCCTACAACTGCCACATAACGGCGGTCGTAGACTATCTGATGCCAGTTGTGCTCAAGAATCTGTTCGGTCTCCATATCCTTGGCATACACCATCAGTCCGCTTGTGTCACGGTCAAGACGATGCACCACATGCGCCGTGCACTTCTGACGCGACTTGTGGAAATAGTCGTCAAGCACCGACTTAACATTGAGCGACGAATGTCCTGCCGCCATTGAGAGGATGCCGATATTCTTCTCGACAACCACCAGCCAACGGTCCTCGTACACTATTTTCACATAACGGCTCTTGAATGTATTGTTGTTCTTATGTCGGCTCACCGACACCTTGTCGCCAGGACACAGCCCCATGTCAAACTGCGTAACAACCTTGCCATTCACCTTGATGCCACGTCCCTGAAGCGTAGCCTTCACCTTGTTGCGGCTCTCTCCCACATTCTTTAAAAGAAATTCCAAGAGAGGAGCACAATTATTGCTATCGACAATATATTGTGCATAATCACCACCATTAGTGGTATACGACTTTGCCTTATTATTATTTGCCATTTTCGTAATTATTGTCTATTAAATATATGAATCAAACTTAAAACTTATTGCAAAGTTACTTATTATTTTCTTACCTCACAACTACATATTAAATAAATAATTGCTCCATCTACAACTAACTTAATTATGGCATTCATGCAATAAGATTCGGTTAACGAGTGTTAATTATTTGATATTATTTAGCACAACAACCCAAATATTACAATTATCTTTGTATCTTTGCATTACGATTTATGTTCAATCTTATTATACGTTTCTATTCTGAAACGTAGCTTTTCATCATATATTAATTTCCATGTATAGCAAAGACGAATTATCAGCCAAAAATATATCGGAATTGCAAGCTATAGCCAACGACATGGGCGCAGAAGTACAAAACGACGCCGACGTTGAAGCATATACTTATGCAATTCTTGACAAACAGGCAGAAATAGAAGGAAGCAAAAATCCTCTAGGTACCAAACGACGCCGTACAAGAATCGTTAAGAAAGACACAGACAGAGTGTATAGCGTAACGGGTAAAGAAGGAGAAAACTTTGACGTTAAGAAAAATAAACCCAACATGACAGCTGACAATCAACAATCCATATTCGTGGACAACAACGAGACAGAGGCAGAAGAGGAGAAAAAAGAACTTACTCCAGAAGAAATGCTATCTGCAATACCCAAACACCGCGGACGCAAATCAAAGAAAGAATTGGAGCTATTGTCTGCTATCGAAGAAGCTAAAAAGAAACAGAATTCAGAAAATATGGAAAACACAGAAACAACAGCTGAAGAAGAACAAGTTGAAGATGTACTTCCAGAAGAAGATATTCAGGAAAATGACCCTATGCCACAAGCAGACAACGACATTCCTGAAGCCTCATTCAACAACACACCCAATGAAACTAATGACGAGATGTTGGCAAAATTGCAAGCCAAAATCAACGCCCATAACGAGAACAACGACGACAACAATAATGTTGTAGACGATGTATGGAGTGGCGACCCAGGAGACGGCACCGACTTCATCACTATTGTCGACCTACCTATAGAGGATCATGGCATGGTGCCAAACTATGACATGTTCGACAATCCTACAATGGCTGTACAAGACCATCAGGACACTATTGAGCCACAGGAGACCGAGGCTCCTCTATATGATTTCACCGACCTGATTGTAGCTAACGGAGTTTTGGAAGTAATGCCCGACGGCTATGGATTCCTGCGCTCAAGCGACTACAACTATCTCTCGTCACCCGATGACGTATATGTTTCGACACAGCAAATCAAGAGCTACGGACTGAAGACTGGCGACGTTGTGCAGTGTCATGTTCGTCCTCCACACGATGGCGAGAAATACTTCCCACTCACAAGCATCGACATGATTAACGGACGCGAGCCAATGGACGTTCGCGACCGCATAGCCTTCGAGCACCTCACCCCACTCTTCCCAGAAGAGAAGTTCAATCTCTGCGGCGACAGAGCCACAACCAACCTGAGCACACGCATCGTCGACCTCTTCTCGCCGATAGGCAAGGGACAACGAGCACTCATCGTGGCACAGCCTAAGACTGGTAAGACTATCCTTATGAAGGACATAGCCAACGCCATAGCTGCCAATCACCCAGAAGCCTACCTCATGATGCTGCTCATAGACGAGCGCCCGGAGGAGGTTACGGACATGGCACGCACGGTGAACGCCGAGGTGATAGCCTCAACATTTGACGAACCGGCTGAACGCCACGTCAAGATTGCTGGCATCGTGCTTGAGAAAGCTAAGCGCATGGTGGAGTGTGGACACGATGTTGTCATCTTCCTCGACTCTATCACACGTCTTGCACGAGCTTACAACACCGTGTCGCCAGCATCAGGCAAGGTGCTCACAGGTGGTGTTGATGCCAACGCATTGCAGAAGCCGAAGCGATTCTTTGGTGCAGCTCGTAATATCGAGGGTGGAGGCTCACTGACTATCATCGCTACAGCCTTGATAGACACAGGCTCAAAGATGGACGAAGTAATCTTCGAGGAGTTCAAGGGTACCGGCAACATGGAGTTGCAGCTCGACCGTTCACTCTCTAACAAGCGCATATTCCCGTCTGTCAACCTTGTTGCTTCAAGCACTCGCCGCGACGACTTGCTGCAAGACAAGACAACACTCGACCGCATGTGGATACTACGCAAGTATATAGCAGACATGAACCCGATAGAAGCAATGAATTCTATCCATGACCGCATGAGCCGTACTCGTGACAATGAAGAGTTCTTGCTTTCCATGAATTCATAAAATGGAAAATCACATTGAAATAAAAGGAGCGCGTGTCAACAACCTCAAAAACGTGAGTTTGAAGATACCGCGCGACAAATTTATAGTTATAACCGGTGTTTCCGGTTCCGGAAAATCGTCATTGGCCTTCGACACATTATATGCCGAAGGTCAAAGACGATATGTAGAATCACTTTCTTCCTACGCCAGACAGTATCTTGGCAGAATGCACAAACCTGAGTGCGACTATATCAAGGGTATGCCTCCGGCTATTGCTATTGAGCAAAAAGTAATCTCGCGCAATCCACGAAGCACCGTAGGAACATCTACAGAAATATACGAATACCTACGTCTGCTATACGCCCGTATAGGACGCACATTCTCTCCAGTAAGCGGCAACGAGGTAAAGGTTCACACCACGGAGGACGTAATAGAATGCACACAGCAATTCTCCGAAGGAACCAAGTTTGCCATTCTTTCACCAATGCCACCATTAGGAGGACGCACACTCGAAGAACAACTCTCTACAGAACTGCAACAAGGCTACTCACGTGTGTACTACAAAAAGGAGTTTGTCAGAGTGGACGACTTGCTGCAAGACAAGGATGCGCTTGCCACTATATCACCCACCGACTTATACATCCTCATCGACCGCATGAGTGTCAGCCAGTCAAAGGACAGCATATCACGACTTACCGACTCTGTGGAGACTGCATTCTACGAAGGCAACGGACTGTGCAAGGTGGTGTTCTTCCCATCAAACCTAAGTTTTGAGTTCTCGACGAAGTTCGAGGCAGACGGCATAGTCTTCGAAAAGCCCAACGACAACATGTTTGCCTTCAACTCTCCAGCAGGTGCATGCCCCGAATGTGAAGGCTTCGGCAAGGTGATGGGAATCGACGAGAAGCTTGTCATCCCAAATCCGTCGCTCAGCGTATACGACGGATGCGTGCAGTGCTGGCATGGAGAGAAGCTCGGTGCATGGAAAGACGAGTTTTGCCGTAGAGCCGCCAAGGACGATTTCCCCATTTTCGAGCCATACTACAATCTCACAAAGAGCCAAAAGTCAATGCTATGGCACGGACTGCCATCGGACAAGCGACTGGACGCAAGAGAGAAGGTGAGCATCGACTCGTTCTTCCAAATGGTGAAGGAGAATCAATACAAGATTCAGTATCGTGTGTTGCTGAGCCGCTATCGTGGCAAAACGACATGCCCTGCATGTCATGGCACAAGACTCAAGAAGGAAGCCTCGTATGTGAAGATTGGCGGAATGAGCATAACCGAACTTGTAGAAATGCCTATCTCAAATCTCAAGAGCTGGTTTGACAATCTCGAACTCACCGAGCACGAGCGCAATGTAGGCAAACGACTGCTCACAGAGATAAACAATCGACTGCAATTCTTGATAAATGTGGGACTCGGATATCTCACACTCAATAGAGCATCAAACACACTTAGTGGTGGCGAGAGTCAGCGCATCAACTTGACTACAAGCCTCGGAAGCTCGCTCGTAGGCTCTGTATACATCCTCGACGAGCCAAGCATCGGACTGCACAGCCGCGACACCGACAAACTCATAGGTGTATTGCGCGAGCTGCAAAAACTACACAACACAGTGATAGTGGTGGAACACGACGAGGAAATAATGCGTGCCGCCGACTACATCATAGACGTTGGTCCAGACGCAGGACGCTTAGGAGGCGAGATAGTGTTTGAGGGAACCGCCAAAGACATGCAAGCTGTCGACAAACTGTCGACACGTAGCCACACAGTGCGCTATCTTGAAGGCGCAGAACAAATATCGGTTCCGGCATCACGAAGACAATGGAACCACTCCATCGGCATACGCGGTGCACGAATGAACAACCTGCGCGGTATAGACGTAGACATTCCGCTGAATGTACTGACGGCTGTAACGGGCGTAAGCGGTTCGGGCAAGTCGTCGCTGATAAAGGGCATTCTGTTCCCAGCTCTAAAGCGTCGACTCAACGAAGTGGCTGACCCACCAGGCGAATTCTCATCACTTGAAGGCGACTGGGAGATGTTGAGCCACGTGGAGTTTGTCGACCAAAACCCTATAGGCAAGAGCACTCGCTCTAATCCTGCCACATATATCAAGGCGTACGACTTGATTCGCCAGCTCTTTGCTGCACAACCACTTGCAAAACAAGAAGGGTTTACAGCCCAATACTTCTCGTTTAATGCTGAGGGCGGACGCTGCGAGGAATGTAAGGGAGCCGGCATCATCAACGTGGAGATGCAATTTATGGCAGACCTGACACTCGAATGCGACGCATGTCATGGCAAGCGATTCAAGAAAGACATCCTTGATGTGTATTTCCATGGCAAAAACGTGTATGATGTGCTGGAGATGACGGTTTCGGAAGCTATCGATTTCTTCACGACACATGACGAAGCACAGATAGCTGCCAAGCTGAAGCCACTGGAAGATGTTGGACTGGGTTATATAAAACTGGGACAAAGTTCTTCGACATTGTCAGGCGGCGAAAATCAAAGAGTGAAACTGGCTTACTACATAGGTCAGGAGCGACAAGACCCAACACTCTTTATCTTTGACGAGCCGACAACCGGACTCCACTTTCACGACATCAGCCGACTGCTCAAATCGTTCAACACTCTCATCGAGAAAGGCCACTCTATCTTGGTGATTGAGCACAATATGGACGTGATAAAATGTAGCGACCACATCATCGACCTTGGTCCTGATGGCGGAAATAAGGGCGGAAACCTGGTGTGCACCGGCACTCCTGAAGATATAGCCAAATGCAAGAATAGTATAACTGGAAAATATCTAAAGGACAAACTTAACTAAGGGAATAAGCACCCTTGGTTAAGTTTGTTGAATACAATAACTATAATTGGGACACCCACTAATTATAATTGGAATACCCCTGTAGGCAGCTTGCGTCTCAATGGCTCAACAGTCAAGTCGCTGTCTACGGGGATATTATTTTCTGCAAGCATAGTCTTGACACAATTCAGAGCCTTGTCGGGAGTGTTGTTTTCCTCGCTCAGATGACAAAGCCACACATGACGTAGCTTCTCAGAATAGTTCTCCAATATAGCTTCGGCACACTGTATGTTGCTCAAATGTCCGTTTCCGTTCTTTATTCTGTCTTTCAGATACCTCGGATAAGGACCTATTTCAAGCATTTGCGGGTCGTAATTAGCCTCAAGCACAAGATAGTGCGACTTCTTTATAGCCTCCTTCATGTCGTCGGTTATATGTCCGACGTCAGTCAGCAACGTAAACACAGTGCCATCACATTCAATCATATATCCAGCATTGTCGCTGCTGTCATGAGGCACACTGATAGGAGTCACTGTAAAGTCGCCAATATTGAACGCCACTCCAGGCTCTACATAATTACGTGAAGAGCGTGCAATCTTACAACGCATGCAATAATTCTTGTCCATTCCCGAATGTACAAGTTGGGTAGCATATACAGGGATGTCGAATTTCTTGCACAAACTGCCCACCGACTTAATATGGTCGGCATGATCATGAGTGACAAGAATAGCCTTACAATTATCCACAAATCGCAATCCGTAATCATGAAATTGCTTCTTAAGCATGCGTGTGCCCACACCAATGTCGATGAGCAATCCCCCGTTTTCTGTATATAGATAGTAGCAATTACCGCTACTTCCACTTCCAAATGAAATAAAATTAAGCATTGATATTAAATTAATTCTTAGGCATGTTGACCTTTGTTATTCATGCAAAAGTATATATAAAAATCCGAAAACAAACATAAAAATTGCATTTTGTGGCATATTTTCCGTAACTTTGCATTTTATAACAGAATAAACACTGCACACAAAAATATTAAAAGCATTATATAGAAATGATAACAGTAACCAATCTCGCCATTCAATTCGGCAAAAGAGTTCTTTACAAGGATGTAAACCTGAAGTTCACAGCAGGCAACATCTATGGAGTAATCGGTGCTAACGGCGCAGGCAAGTCAACACTTCTGCGTGCCATCAGCGGCGACCTCGAACCCAACAAAGGCTCTGTAGAACTCGGCCCAGGCGAACGCCTCTCTGTACTTGAGCAGGACCACTTCAAATTTGACGCATATCGTGTTCTCGACACTGTGCTCATGGGTCATGAGCCACTATGGAAGAACATGAAAGAACGCGAGGAGCTCTACTCAAAACCAGAGATGACAGAGGAGGACGGCAACCGCGCCGCCGAGCTTGAGCTGAAGTTTGCTGAGATGGATGGATGGGAAGCTGAAAGCAATGCCGCACAGATGCTCTCCAACCTTGGCATCTCAGAGACTCTCCACGAGAAGCAGATGAGCGAATTGTCTAACAACGAAAAGGTGCGCGTCATGCTTGCAAAGGCCCTCTTTGGCAACCCCGACAACTTGTTGCTCGACGAGCCTACCAACGACCTCGACCTCGACACCGTACAGTGGCTTGAGGAGTATCTGAGCAACGTGGAGCAGACTGTGCTCGTAGTCAGCCACGACCGTCACTTCCTCGACGCTGTCAGCACTCAGACCGTGGACATCGACTTTGGCAAGGTGACTGTCTTTGCAGGCAACTACTCATTCTGGTATGAGAGTTCGCAGCTCGCATTGCGTCAGGCACAGAACCAGCGCCAAAAGGCAGAAGAGAAGCGCAAGGAACTGGAGGAGTTTATCCGCCGATTCTCTGCCAATGTGGCAAAGAGTAAGCAGACCACATCACGTAAGAAAATGCTCGAGAAACTCAACGTTGAGGAGATTCGTCCTTCAAGCCGCAAGTATCCGGGCATCATCTTCCAGATGGAGCGCGAACCAGGCAACCAGATTCTTGAGGTGGAAGGATTGAAGGCTGTCGACGAAGATGGAACCGTATTGTTCGACAATGTGAACTTCAACATCGAAAAGGGCGAGAAGGTTGTATTCCTCAGCCACAACCCTAAGGCGATGACTGCACTCTTCGAAATCATCAACGGCAACCGCGAGGCTACAGCCGGAACATTCAAGTGGGGCGTGACTATCACTACAGCATATCTGCCTCTCGACAACACAGAGTTCTTCAACAGCGAGAAGAACCTTGTAGACTGGCTGTCACAGTATGGTCCGGGCAACGAAGTAGTGATGAAGGGATTCCTCGGACGTATGCTCTTCTCAGGCGAAGACGTTATGAAGAAGGTGAATGTGCTCTCGGGTGGCGAGCGCATGAGATGTATGATTGCACGCATGCAGCTCAAGAATGCCAACTGTCTTATCCTTGACACACCTACCAACCACCTTGACCTTGAGAGCATCCAGGCTTTCAACAACAACCTCGTAGGCTTCAAGGGCAACATTCTCTTCTCAAGCCACGACCACGAGTTCATACAGACCGTAGCCAACCGTATCATCGAGCTGACTCCAAGCGGAACCATCGACAAGCTCATGGACTACGACGACTACATCTACAACGAGGACATCAAGGAACTCAAGGCAAAGATGTACAACGCGTAAACCACGCGTAAAAGCAAAGAAATACATCCAAAAGGGTGTGTCAAAAGAAGCAATTCCATTTGACACACCCTCATATTTTACCCTTTGTTTTGAAGTCTTGTCATGACTTATAAATATTTGGCAAGATATTTGCAGCAAAGAAAAATAAAACTAATAAGCAATTATTATGAACAAAGAAGAAATGAACAATAAAGAAAATGCCAAGGAAAAGGACATCGAAATAAACGATGGCGCATCCAAGGAGACAAATAATGAGGCAAACACTGAAGGACAGGAGAAAGAAGAACTCTCTGTAGAAGAGCAACTCGACAAAGCCAACGAGCAAATAGCTGCGCTCAAGGACAAGTATCTCCGTTCGGTAGCTGAGTTTGACAACTACAAGAAGCGTACATTGAAGGAGAAGGCAGAGCTTATACTTAATGGTGGCGAGAAAGCCATCTGCGCCATACTCCCTATCCTTGACGACTTTGAGCGTGCCCTTGCCAACGATACAGACGACGCAAAAGCAATGAAGGACGGCATGCAAATTATATTCAACAAGTTCAACAAGACTCTTGAGGCGCTCGGTGTCAAGAAGATAGAGACAGAAGGGCAAGACTTCGATGTCGACTATCACGAGGCTGTGGCTATGGTTCCGGGAATGGGTGACGACAATAAGGGCAAAGTGATTGATTGTGTTCAGACCGGATATCAGCTCAACGACAAGGTAATACGCCACGCAAAAGTTGCTGTAGGCCAGTAAATAAATAAACAAAAGAATCACCAATCACACTTTTTATCAGGCAATGGCAAAAAGAGACTATTATGAAGTGCTTGGCGTCAGCAAGACAGCCACAGATGACGAAATAAAGAAAGCTTATCGTAAGATAGCCATAAAATACCACCCCGACCGTAACCCTGGAAACAAAGAAGCCGAAGAAAAATTCAAGGAGGCAGCCGAAGCCTACGACGTTCTGCACGATGCTCAGAAGCGTCAGCAGTACGACCAGTTCGGATTTGACGCTCCTGGAGGTGGATTCGGCGGTGGATTCAGCGGAGCAGGAGGATTCTCTATGGACGACATCTTCTCAATGTTCGGCGACGTATTTGGAGGCCACGGAGGTGGATTCGGTGGTTTCGGAGGATTTGGCGGTGGCGGCGGTCAGCGCCAGAAGCCTCAGTATAGAGGTGCCGACCTTCGTATAAAGGTGTCACTAACACTACAGGAGATTGCCACTGGCACGACAAAGAAGTTCAAGGTGAAGAAGGATGTGACATGTACACATTGTCATGGAACTGGTGCCGAGAACGGCAGCGGCACAGAGACATGTCCTACATGTCACGGCAATGGCGTAGTGACACGCACCGTGCGCACCATGCTTGGCATGATGCAGACACAGTCGGAATGTCCTACTTGCCACGGTGAAGGCACTATCATCAAAAACAAGTGTAAGGAATGTGGCGGCACTGGTGTTGTCAAAGGCGAGGAAGTTGTCGAGATAAAGATTCCAGCTGGTGTTGCAGAGGGAATGGTAGTCAATGTTCCTGGCAAGGGCAACGCTGGTCAGCATAATGGAATAAACGGCAACATCCAGGTATACATCACCGAAGAGCCTAACGACACATTCGTTCGTGATGCCAACGATGTCATCTACAACCTTCTGCTCGACTTCCCGACAGCTGTTTTGGGCGGTCAGGTAGAGATTCCAACCATAGACGGCAGCAAGGTGAAGATAAAGATAGAGCCAGGCACACAGCCAGGCAAGACACTGCGTCTGCGCGGCAAGGGTCTGCCTTCGGTCGAAGGCTACGGCAACGGCACTGGCGACTTGGTAGTAAACATCAGCGTATATGTACCAAAGGAGCTGTCAAAGGACGAGAAGAAAGCTATTGAGTCATTCCGCGACAGTGACAACTTCAAAGGTGACAAGGAGACAAAGAAGTCGATTTTTGAGCGCTTCAAGAATTACTTCAACTAATTGAATATGACAGAAACAAAGGAGGTATTTCGCTTCAGATACGACGACAGACTATAGTATCAGAATCGAAATAGCTCCTTTTTTCTTATATTCATATTCTTATAATCATTCAATCAAACAAAACAGCAATAATGAATTATAGCGAAACAATAGAATACTTGTTCAACTCAACTCCTGTATTCGAGAAGGTTGGAGCGTCAGCATACAAGGAAGGATTATACAACACCCTTGAACTGGATCGTCATTTCAACCATCCACACACACATTTTAAGACTATCCATGTAGCAGGAACCAATGGCAAAGGTTCGTGCTCGCATACTATAGCTTCTATACTTCAGGCAGCAGGCTACACAGTAGGCTTATATACATCGCCACATCTTGTGGATTTCCGCGAGCGCATACGTGTCAATGGCGAATGCATCAGCGAAGATTATGTCATAGATTTCGTGGAAAAGGAGCGCAATTTCTTTGAGCCACTCCATCCTTCGTTCTTTGAACTAACAACGGCACTCGCTTTTAAGTACTTCGCCGATAAGCGTGTGGACATCGCTGTTATTGAGGTGGGACTTGGAGGACGTCTCGACTGCACTAATATCATAAGCCCTCTTGTATCAGTAATCACCAACATTAGCCTTGACCACACTCAGTTCTTGGGTGATACTCTCGCAAAGATAGCAGCAGAAAAGGCTGGCATCATCAAGCCACACACACCAGTAGTAATAGGAGAGGCTAACGAGGAGACTGCTCCTGTATTCAAAGCAAAGGCAGAAGAGTGCCACTCGCCCATTGTATTTGCCGAGAATGACAATAAAATAACAAGTCACTCAAGCACAACTGACAACAAAATAAGCTATGAGACAAAGGATTTTGGCACAATCATAGGTGAGCTGACGGGACATTGTCAAATAAAGAACACTAACACCATACTGCACACCATCAAGCAACTACAGCAAATAGGACTGCACATCAATACAAAGGATGTAAAAGATGGTTTTGAACACGTATGTGAGAACACAGGACTCATGGGCAGATGGCAGACAATAGGCACAAAACCATTAACCATCTGCGACACAGGACATAATGTAGGAGGCTGGCAATACCTCGCCGAGCAAATAAAGAGTGTAGACTGCAACACACTGAGGATTGTGTTCGGAATGGTTGACGACAAGGACATAAAGCACGTAATGGAAATGTTGCCCCAAAACGCAGCCTACTACTTCACACAAGCCACAACACACCGAGCTGTACCAGCCTCGAAAGTGGCAGAAGAGGCACACAAGCATGAATTGAATGGACAAATATTCGGTTCGGTGGAAGAGGCTTACGACAAAGCTATCAGCGATTCGGACAACAATGACTTTGTATTCATAGGTGGAAGCAGTTACATCGTAGCCGACCTGCTGACATACATCAAAAGTGGAAAATGTAAGAGTTAATAGTTTTTAACAACACATATACTGCATTTACAGATTGTTTTCCTTGGGCATTACGTTTTTTTTTTGTTACTTTGCAGCAAATAAATTAGAGACGAAGCCTCCTTATCTCTACCACTGAGGCAAGGAGGCTTAAATCATTTAAATATAAAGTAACTAAAAACTTGACAAAATGATGAACACAACCGAAACAGAAAACATTTGTGGACTGAAAAGAAGCGATTTTCAGACCACTATCAACGGTAAAGAAACAGACCTCTATATTTTAAAGAATAGTGCGGGCAATGAAGTTGCCATCTCTAACTATGGTGGAGCATTGGTTGCCATAATGGTTCCAGACAAGAACGGCAACCGCGCAAATGTCATCCAAGGACACGACAACATAGAGGACGTTGTCAACTCACCAGAGCCTTATCTTTCTACTCTTATCGGAAGATACGGCAACAGAATTTGCAAAGGAACTTTCCAACTTCACGGAAAGGAGTACAAACTGCCTATCAACAATGGTCCTAACTCTCTTCATGGTGGACTCAAGGGCTTCAATGCAAAAGTATGGGATGCACTTCAGATGAACGACCATACTCTGGTATTAAAATATGTAAGTCCTTATGGCGAGGAAGGTTTCTCAGGTGAAATGAAAATCACAGTGGTATATTCATTCACTGACGAAAACGAACTCGTTATAGAATATATGGCAACAACCAACAAAAAGACTGTTGTTAACCTTACAAGCCATGGATTCTTCTCACTTGCAGGCATTGCCAACCCAACTCCTACAATAGACAATTTGGAATGCGAAATCAACGCCGACTTCTACTTGCCTATTGACAACACATCAATTCCTACGGGAGAGATTCTGCGCGTGGCAGGCACACCGTTCGACTTCCGCACTCCGAAGACTGTTGGTCAGGACATTGACGCTGACAACGAACAGATTAAGAATGGTGCAGGATACGACCATTGCTTCGTACTCAACAAGAAGGAAGAGGGCGAACTGAGCTTTGCTGCAAAAATCAAGGAGCCTGTAAGTGGACGCACAATGGAAGTATACACCACAGAGCCGGGCGTTCAGGTTTATACAGACAACTGGGCTGACGGATACAAGGGACAGAACGGCGCAACATTCCCACGCCGCAGTGCTATCTGCTTCGAGGCACAGCACTTCCCCGACTCGCCAAATCGTCCTTACTTCCCGTCTGTTGTGCTCAATCCGGGCGAACAGTACACACAGAAGACAATTTACAAATTTGGCGTTGAGAAATAAGATTCGAAAGATTATTATCCTATGTGACTATATGTCACTAACATAGCTAACTATCATCATTATTAATAGATTTATCGATTGAGAGTTGGAGACGCAAGTCTTTAATTCTCAATCGTTAATGCAAATAAATCAAGTAAAGAAATTCCCCAAACCCTTGAAAATAATAACAAATCATTAACATAACTAAAACAAAAAACATGGGAAATTCCTCTAAAAAACAGGGAAATATCGTAGCCATTATGGCGATGATATTCCTCTTCGCTATGATTGCCTTTGTGACAAACCTCTGCTCACCTATGGCTGTCATTCTGAAAAACGCCTTCAGTGTTCCAGAAGCACTTGCACAGGTTGGCAACTACGGTAACTTTGGTGCATACTTGCTCATGGGCGTTCCTGCAGGCTTGCTCATCGACAAGTTCGGCTACAAGAAGACTGCTGTTGCCGCTTTGGTAGTAGGCATTGTCGGACTGCTCATCCAGTGGGTCAGCGGTTCAATGGGCTTCGTTGTATACCTTATCGGTGCATTTATCTCAGGTCTTTGCATGTGTATGCTCAACACTGTGGTTAACCCGATGCTCAACCTTCTCGGTGGCGGTGGTAGCACTGGCAACCAGCTCATCCAGATTGGTGGTGTGTTCAACTCAGCAGCAGCCGTATGCGTATACATGCTCATGGGTAGCCTCATTGGTGACGCATCAAAGGCTAAGGTATCTGACGCAGCTCCTGCCCTCTTCATTGCTCTTGCCATCTTTATCTTCGCCCTCGTGGTGATTATCTTCACAAAGATCGAAGAGCCTAAGTCTGGCTCAAGCAATGGTGTTAAGACAACAGACGACAAATATAGCTGCTACTCATTCCGTCACTTCAAACTCGGTATGCTTGCCATCGCCGTTTATGGTGCAGTAGAGGTAGGTCCTCCTACATACATCCTCAGCTATCTTACAGCAGCTAAGGACGCTGTCAATCCGGGTCTTGGTATGGACGCTGGCTATTGCGGCACACTCGGCGCTGTATACTTCATCTTCATGCTCATCGGTCGTTTCGTAGGTGGCATGGTAGGTGGCAAGGTTTCGCCTAAGGCAATGATTGCAACAGTTAGCTTTGTAGCAATGGTTCTCGTTGCTCTTGGTATGATGCTCCCGACAACTCAGACTATCAGTTGTCCGGGTATCGACTATACCACAATGAGCTTCGTATGGGGTGAGGTTCCAGTAGGCATCTTCGCCTTCTTGCTCGTAGGTTTGTGCGCATCTGTAATGTGGGGTGGCATCTTCAACCTCGCTACAGAGGGACTCGGCAAGTACACTGCCAAGGCTTCTGGTGCGTTCATGATGATGGTTGCTGGCTTTGCTGTGATGATTTATCTCCAGGCATTTGTCGTTGACCTCACACACAACTACATCACCAGCTTCATCGTAGTTCTTCTGAGTGCAGCTTATATCTTCTACTTCGCATTCTGGGGCTCGAAGAATGTCAACACAGACATCCCTGTAGAGTAAACAAAGAAAACCGAAGGCTTGCTTCACAGATGTAAAGTCTTGGAGCAAGCCTTAATTTTATATAATCTATAACATTAACTAAAACATTATTTATTATGGATATTGAATTTGTAAGAAGCCGCTTCATCAAGCATTTCGACGGTAAGACAGGAAACATCTACCAGTCACCAGGTCGTATCAACCTCATTGGTGAGCACACTGACTACAATGGTGGTTTCGTATTCCCTGGTGCTGTAGACAAGGGCATCATGGCAGAGCTTCGTCCTAATGGAACAAATACTGTTATGTGCTACTCTATCGACCTCAAGGATCGTGTAGAGTTCAAGGTGGACGACCCTCAGGGACCTCGTGCAAGCTGGGCTCGCTACATCTACGGTGTGGTTCAGGAGATGAAGAAGCTCGGTGTTGACGTTAAGGGTTTCAACACAGCATTTGCTGGCGACGTTCCCCTCGGTGCAGGTATGTCTTCATCAGCTGCTCTTGAGAGCTGCTTCGCATTCGCCCTCAACGATCTCTTCGGCGACAACAAGGTGAGCAAGTGGGATATGGTTCTCGCTGGACAGGCTACAGAACACAACTACTGTGGCGTAAACTGCGGTATCATGGACCAGTTTGCAAGTGTGTTCGGCAAGGAGGGTTGCTTGATGCGTCTTGACTGCAACAGCCGTGAGTTCGAATACTTCCCGTTCCGTCCTGTTGGCTATAAGCTTGTTCTGCTCAACTCTTGCGTTAAGCACGAGCTTGCAGGTTCGCCTTACAACGACCGCCGCAACAGCTGCGAGAATGTTGTTAAGCACATCGCTGCTAAGCACCCAGAGGCTCACTTCGAAACTCTGCGCGACTGCACATGGGAGCAGCTTGAGGAGGTTAAGACTGAGGTTGGCGAAGAAGACTACAAGCGTGCTCACTTCGTGCTCGGCGAGAAGGACCGCGTATTGGCAGTTTGCGACGCTCTCAATGCTGGCGACTACGAGACTGTAGGCAAGAAGATGTATGAGACTCATGAGGGTCTGAGCAAGGAGTATGAGGTATCATGCGAAGAGCTCGACTTCCTCAACGACATCGCTAAGGATAATGGCGTTACAGGTAGCCGTATCATGGGTGGTGGCTTCGGTGGCTGCACCATCAACCTTGTTAAGGAGGAACTTTACGACCAGTTCATCGCTGACGCTAAGGCTAAATACTCTGCAAAGTATGGCAAGGAACCTAAGGTTATTGACGTTGTCATCAGCGACGGCTCTCACAAGGTTTGCTAATAGGAATTAGCAACCTAATATAAAAACAATTATGGCGCATGAAAGTTTGTCAGATTTCTTTCATGCGCCATTCTTTTATTATTAGCGAACCTTTTATTTTGGCATTCTATCTACATTTGGCATACCATTCAATCAGACTAGCACGCGATATACCAAGCCTAACCATCTCGTCCAAGTCCCCACGAGCCTCCTTCTTTTTTCTCATCAGAAGTCTCACATTTGCCCTATTGAGCAAATAGTCGGTATTGCCGGGAGCAAGCTCTATAGCCTTACTATAGTCGTATTCGGCAGGAGCATACATCTTGCGCTCCTCCTCTATTCCGGCACGTGCGGCATAAGCCACGGCACTGTCAGGATACTGAGTCACCAATAGATTGATCTGGTTAATGGCATCTGTATAACGACTGTCCTTTTGATTAAGAAGCGCCATGCCTAGACTTGCCTCAAAGTTACCTGGCACAATAGCCAAAAGTTGCTCAAGGTCGAGACGTGCGAATTTGTAACGTTTCTGTTTCTCGTTGACAAATGCCCGATAGAACAAGGCAGCTATATTATGCGGATTGCGTGCAAGCACATAGTCGTACTCATCGCGTGCATATTGCCATTGTTCAAGTTGCACATTCCATGCTGCCTTTCTCAAGCGTAGTTCCAATGAGTCGGGATGATAAGCCAATGCTTCTGACGCTGCCGACAGGCTGTCGCGAAGCTGTTGACGGGTGAGCGACGAAGCGCTCGTCTGAGCAGAAACGCTGGCAGAGGATGCTAAAAAGCAAAACAAATATATAAATATTGATTTCATCATATTAATCTTGTTCTTTTAAATTCGAGTGCGAAATTAAGAATAATTACTAAAGGACACAAATGTTTTAGGGTTAGTTTGGCTTTATTTCTATATTTTCATCTTCAAGTTAGGACACAATTATGATTTGCATTATAATTCCAGATGTTTTAAATCTTAAAATTAAAAGGAAAATATTAACTTTGTGAAATAATATATATACTTTTTAAAGATACACCTGACTTCGTCACTCATAAAATACGTATTTTATGAGTGACGAAGTCAGGACAGAAACAACGGCTATTAATACATGAGCACTCAGCGTGCTC
>CAKPST010000025.1 GCA_934183355.1 uncultured Prevotella sp. | reverse complement strand
ACTTAATAAAGCGCCAATGCTTTTTATGTATGTTTTATTTCTCAGTGTTTTTATTCAGCTTCTCACGAAGTTCCTTCAAGTCGATTTTGCGGTGCTTCTTTACGCGGTCAAATCCCTGACCATATACACCTACTACAGCCGACTGTGCCACAAAAGCGTTAGGGTCGATTTCGTCGATAAGTTCAAAGATGAAGTTCGACTCGCTCTTCTTGGCTATACAGAATATCACTTTGATGTCCTTCTTGGTGAAGAATCCGCTACCATTGAGCATCGAACATCCGCGGTCGGCTATCTCGTTGATAGCCTCGCCAATCTCCTGATACTTGTCTGATATTATGAAGAACTGCACGCTTTGGCGCAGTGAGTTCACCAGATGGTCTACCACAAACGAGATGACAAACAGTAGCACATATCCATATAGCACCTTTTCCCAGTCTTGCAGCACCACATACGACGATGTGATGATGGTCAGGTCGCAGAACAGGATGATATGTCCCAATGACATATCACGATACTTATGCACCATAGCGGCTATAACGTCCGAGCCACCAGTAGAGCCACCAGCCGACAGACCCATTCCAATGCTTATGCCCAAGAACACAGCACCCACCATACATGCCATGAATTTCTGGTCGGCAAGCAGATGCAGTCCTGGTGGCATCACGCTCTGCAGTATGGCTGATAACACGGTGAACACCACTACGCCATAGATAGTCTTGGCACAGAAGTGCCATCCCAGCACCTTCAGAGCTACGATTAGTAGCACAGCATTCAGTGCAAAGAATGTGTTCTGCACCGGAATGCCCGTTCCCCAATACACAATCGACGCCACACCCATGATGCCGCCTGTTGTGATTTCGTTGGGCAGCAAGAACAGGTTTAGTCCGATGGTGCCCAACAGCATGGCAATAGTAATGATACCATAGTCGCGCAGCTGGCGCAACAATTTGCCTTTGTTTCTTTTTGATTGCATGATTTTTAGTATATACAGATTAGTTTACGAGAGTTGTTTCTCCACATATTCCTTCACCACCATTCCAAACTCCTTCTTGAAGCATTGTGAGAAATATCGTGGAGTAGAGAATCCCACACGATAAGCAAGCTCGTTTATACGTATGTCGGGCTGCTGTCTCAGTATTCGGCAAGCCTCCTTCAGTCGTATTGAGTTGATGAATGATGTTATGTTCTGTCCTGTTGTTGCTCTCAGTTTGTTGTAGAGCGACGACGAACTGATACACATGTCGGCTGCAAGCTGTTCTCTGCCATAGTCGCTGTCGGTGATATGCTCCATAATCTTGGCGATGACATTCTCCACAAATATCTTCTCCGGACTGCTATAGTGCTGTTCCTCGACATCGAATTCGGTCTGTTGCTGGAATTTCTGTCTTATGCGCTCACGATTCTCTATGATGTTCATGATGCGCAGGCGCAAATCCTCCAGATTGAACGGCTTCGTCAGATAAGCGTCGGCACCCACTTTGTAGCCCTCGTTGCGGTCGTCGTCCTGAGTTTTGGCAGTCAGCATCACCACAGGTAGCTGAGCGAAGTCCTCGCTCTGCTTTATCCATCGTGTCAGTTCTATGCCGTCCATCACAGGCATCATCACGTCCGTCACCACTATGTCCAGTGCCGTCTTCTCTATTATTCGTTGTGCTCGTTCGCCGTTTGTGGCAGTCTTCACCTTGAAGTAGGGCGACAACAGCGACGACATCAGTTTCAGCAACTCAGTGTTGTCCTCTACAATCAGTATTGAGTGCTCCTTTTCGTCGGTTGATGTCGGCTCGTCCTCAGTATTAGCATCTGTTGTCGTTGTCACTGTTGTGGCAGCCGACACAGCCTGTGCAGCCTGAGGCGACATGGCAGTAGGTGCCATTGTTACGTCTGCCGCCTGCTTCACCACTTCCTCGTCGCTATAGCTCTCGCGGTCTATTGGCAGAGTTATTGTGAATGTCGTTCCTTTGCCCACCTCGCTCTCGCAGTCGATGGTGCCGTGGTGCAGCTTCACAAGGTCGCGCACCAGCGACAGTCCTATTCCTGTTCCCATAGTGTTCATGCGTCGGTAGTCGCCATCGAGGAATCGCGAGTACAGGTGTTTCATCTTGTCCTTTGATATGCCTATGCCCGTGTCCGCCACGATGATAGCAGCCATCTTGCCCTCAATGTTCACATCTATAGTCACACTGTCTCCGTCGTTCGAGTATTTCACAGCGTTAGACAGCAAGTTGTATATTATCTTCTCTATCTTGTCGCCGTCAAACCACGCCGCAGTTCCGAGGCAGTTGATGTTCTGATTGAATGTCAGTTGCTTCTGGCTGAATATAGGCACTATGCTCTGACAAGTCTCTTGACAGAACTCTCCCAGCATTCCCTTGTTCACCTTCAGCTGCAACTTGCCCGCCTGTGCCTTGCGCACCTCCAATATCTGTCTCAGCATGCGCGTCAGTCGGTTGATGTTGTTGTGTATGAGCGACGTATGGTCTTTCAGTTCTGGGTGCTCGTTCTCTATGCTGTCAGCCGAAGCCGAGATAACGGTTAGAGGAGTGAGCAGCTCATGAGTGATGTTTGTGAACACCACAGCCATCTGTAGTCGGTTCTTAGTGCGCAGACGCTCTCTATACCACAGCACGATGGCATACACTCCACCTATGAGCATACATATATATATAAGGTAAGCCCAGGGCGATGCATACCATGGTGGCAGCACACGAATAGTGATAGAGTAGGGCAGTTCAGCCCATCGTCCGTTGCTGTCAGCAGCCTTCACATGCAACTTGTATTTGCCCGACGGTATGTTCTCGAACGATGCCTGTCTCACGTCAGCGTCCACATAGTGCCACTCTTGGTCGTAGCCCTCAAGGAAGTAGGCATACTTGCACAGGTTGGTGTTCACATAACTCAGCAATGCAAACTCCACGGCAAACTTTCCGATAGATGCTGGTATAGTGATGCGGTGGGTGTATTGTGGTGTGGCGTTGCCCAGTCGTTGCTGCATTGTCGAGTCGAGTTCGGCAAATCGTCGTCCGTCCACAATGATGTCTGTCACTACAATATTGGCTACTGGCATCTTTTCGCCGCCCTGCATCTTGGCAGTGTTCACATTGATGATGTTGCGTCCTGAACCAAAGAACAGGTTGTCGCCCCACTTGAAGCACGAGCTTGGCATAAACACCATGTCGCCCAGTCCGTTCTCGGATGTATATGTGGTGTATTGCGCCATGCCCTTCTTGTCTATCGAGAGGCAGATTAGGGCATCGTCGGCAGTCAGCCATAGTCGTTGTTGCGGGTCTTCCTCTATTGAGAATATGCGGTCGAAGTCCCAGTGCAACTCTTTGTTCATATTGACAAATTGCTTCGTCTCCTTGTCAAAACGAAACAGTCCGCCGCTGTTTGATGTCGCCCAAAGTCTGTTGTTTGAGTCCTCCATCACGAATATGGCGTTGTTCACGGCATAGTTGTCGTGTTCGGGGTTGAAGTATTCCTTGTGCAGCGATGCTGGGTTGTCGAAGTTTCCGTTCAGTCGCAGTATTCCCTTGTTCTCTGTAGTCACCCATATATTGCCACTTTTGTCCTCGCTGATGTTCATCACGTCGATGTCTTCGTCCAGGCTATGCGCCTTGCCTTGTGGTGTCAGCCAGTTCAGATGGTGGCGTTCGCCTACAAACATTATTCCTGTGTGCGAGCGATGCAGAGCCTTCACAAAGTTGTCCTTCACAAATTGGCAGTTGCCATTGTTGTATAGCTTTGCTTGTCCGTCCTTCATCACCATCACACCATAGCTGTTGTTGGCAAACCAGATGCTGCCGTCCTTAGCCCCTACTATTGCCGACACATGAGTGATGAGTGCCGAATGTTGCATCGCAGCCATACCTGGTATTTCGCTGTTGGTCAGAGTGCGCTGAGTCTCAGCGTTATACAATGCTATGCCCGATGGAGCAAGTGTTAGCCAGAAGTTTTTTCCGTCCTTTGTGTATATCGACTTCACTCTGTTGGCTATGTCGTCTTTAGCCAATATCGTCATCTTGTTGAATATCGACGGCATAGTGTTGATGTGATATATGCCGTTGTTGAATGTCTGTGCCCAGATGTTTCCCTTGCCGTCAGTGCTGATGTCGCACACATTGCGCAGGGCATAGTTGCGATCGGAGTCTCCTATGTTGTTATAGTAGCTGAATCCCTTGCCTATGTTCTTCTCGTCGAGCACACCTATTCCGTATCTTGAGCATGCCCAAATAGTATGTGTCACTGGGTCGTGTATGATGCGATAGTTTATTTCCGTGTTTTTGTCGCCGTTATACAAGTCTATGTATCCCGGATTCTTGAAGTCCCTTGGGTTGGTCAGGCATTTTATGCCGCCGCCCCATGTGTTCATCCACAGTCTGCCGTGAGTGTCGAGCATCACCATATAGGTGTAGGCAGTGCCAGGAATATAGTATCTATACATCACCTTTCGGCTACGGTCCAGTCTATACAGGCTGTTCGACCACGTGCCTATATATATGTTGCCATGCTTGTCCTCGGCAAACGACTTTGCATTCATTGCATTCAGTGAGTGTCTTTTGCCGTCAGGTTCTACTACGGTTATGTTCTGTCTGTTGAGATAATGGAATTGTTGTGTCTTCGGGTCGTAGCTGATGGCTCCCTCGTCGGTGCCAATCCACACTGTTCCGTCGTGCGAAGTGTATAGTGCATATACCTCGCGGGCGCGTTCGCCATTAAGGTGATATGTTGTGAATCGTCCACTCTCCTTGTCCATTTTCGCCAGTCCGTTGCGTGTTCCAATCCACAGATTGTTAGCCTTGTCCTCGGTCATTGATAGCACCGAGTTGTTGGGCAGGACGTTTGGAGTTTGCGCATCGCTGCGATAGGAGGTAAATCGGTAGCCGTCATACGACTTTATGCCCGAGTTGGTGCCCATCCACAGCATTCCTTGGCTGTCTATGAGCATACACTTCTGCTCCACCGAAGCCGGTGGATTGATAGTGTTGAGCACACGTATATTATAAGGGGTGGCGCCAGCAACAACTGTCATTACCATCAGCGTCACTATTGACAATATTCTTTTAAGTAAACTATTAAAATTAAGCATAATGTTAATTTAGGTTTGTTCCAACTGCAAAGTTAATCAAAAATTAGCTATTCTTTGCAATACTTACTTTTTTATTTCTATCTTAATGTCGAAATAAAGTAACGTCCCTCCACCTCCTATGTATCTTTATCGTTAAACAGGTGCGAATATCGTTATTTCCCACTTTTTTAGTGATAAAATTACACCAAATAATGCTATTTGTACCTAATGAATGTTAATCATTTAGTAATTTTGCAGCAGTCAAACGCAAAGGGGTTGCCAAACCTTAAACGTTTGCACCAAACAAATCATGTATAATAAATAATAAGTAGTAACTAAATAACCAAATCATTATGGAACAAACGTTCTTATTGACAAATGCGCGAAAGGCTATGCTTGTAGCATTCATGGCTGCTGTTCCCGCATTTAGTCTGCCCTCGATGGCAGACACTGTTAAGTCAGTAAACATCCAGCAGCAAGCTGGGGGGGTAAAGGGTCAGGTATTCGACTCTAATGGCGAGCCCGTTATTGGTGCTTCTGTTAAAATTGTAGGACAGAAGAACAGTGGCACTATCACCGACATTGATGGCAATTTCACTCTCAAAGTCCACAATGGTCAGTCTCTCGAAATCTCTTATATTGGTTTCAAACCCAAGACAGTTAAGGTCAATGGCGCAAGTCTCATCATAAAACTTGAGGAGGATTCTAAGCTCCTCAACGACGTTGTTGTCGTTGGTTATGGTACGATGCGCAAGAAAGACCTCACTGGTAGCGTGTTGCAGATCAACCCAGATAAACTTGCTAATGAGAATCCTGGTACCGTGCAAGACCTCCTTCGCGGCACTCCAGGACTTAACGTAGGCTACAGTGCCGATGCCAAGGGTGGTGGTTCGATGCAGATTCGCGGTCAGCGTTCTGTATACACCGATGGTGGACACAACGACCCCCTCATCATTCTCGACGGTATGGCTTTCTACGGTGAGCTTTCCGAAATCAATCCCGATGACATTGCACAGATTGACGTCCTCAAGGATGCCTCTGCCGCAGCCGTATATGGTGCCAAGGCAGCCAACGGTGTCATCATCGTTTCTACTAAGAAGGGTAAGATTGGCAAGCCTACCATCAACTTCAACGCCAACCTCGGCATCAATACCAAGAGCGACTACACTATGGACATCTACGATCCGTCGGGCTATATGAAATATCGCGAGGACTGGTACAAGGCCGACTCATACGGCATGGGTGACGACGGTGTATATGGTGTATATCGTGCCAAGGACAACAAGGGCAATCTCAAGTTCCAGCCAGGCTACTTCGACACTGCTGATAATGCCAAGCGCCTCTATGGTGTCGACCAGGCTACATGGGAAGGCTACACCAAGAATGCCAATGGCGAGTCGATGGCGAGCATCTATGCACAGCGCCTTGGTCTGCGTGGCAACGTATTGCAGAATTATCTCGATGGTCAGACTGTCGACTGGTGGGACAAGACATTCCGCACAGGCATCAATCAGGACTACAATGCAAGCATCTCGGGTGCAAGCGAGACAATGAACTACTACATGTCAATGGGCTATTTGCACAACGAGGGCGCTGTCAAGGGCAACGACTATCGTGCTGTGCGTGCCAACATGAAGGTGTCGGGCAAGGTGACCAACTGGCTTGAGGTAGGTGCCAACGTCAACTTCCAAGATCGTTCTGACGGTGACATCCAGGTGGGTTTGGGCACCAACTATTGGGACTCCAACCAGTTGCGCAACTCTCCTTTCTCTATATATCGCAACGAGGACGGCTCTTTGGCACAGTATCCTATGGACAAGCAGGTGTATGGTGGCTATAGCTACGACTTCGAGCGTCAGTATCTCGACCTTGAGAAGGGCTATCAGGTATTGAACACCATCTTCAACGCCAAGGTGACACTGCCGCTGGGCATCACCTATTCGTTCAACGCTGCGCCGCGCTATCAGTATTTCTACAACCGCTACTTTATGTCAGCAAGCCGTCCCGACACCAACGCTCAGGACCGTGGTGTAGACCGTGGATGGGGCAAGCGCTTCGACTGGTCGCTCAACAACACCATCACATGGGATCACACCTTCGCCAAGAAGCACCACGTAGTGCTAACACTCGTGCAGGAGGCTGAGGAGCGTCGCTACTGGAGTGACAACATCTCGGCTCGCGAGATTCTGCCGTCTGACGCGCTCGGATTCCACAACACCCAGAATGCCACACTTGAGAAGAGTGGATTCTCTACCAACGACTCTCATCAGACAGCCGACGCTTTGCTCGCTCGCTTGTTCTATAGCTATGACGACCGCTATATGATTACAGCCTCTGTACGTCGCGACGGCTACTCGGCATTCGGCAACAACAATCCCTACGCCACATTCCCATCAGTGGCTCTCGCATGGTCGTTCACCAACGAGAAGTTCTGGAAGTGGAGCGACATCATGAACAATGGTAAGCTGCGTGCTTCTTGGGGTAAGAATGGTAACCGTTCGCTCTCCGACCCGTACGTTGCTCTTGCCGACCTCAACTCGGGTACGGGCAAGACCATGAACTATATCACTGGCGGCAACATCGTCGACATGAAGTATCTCAGCGTCAACCGCATGGCTAACCCTAACCTCCAGTGGGAGAAGACCGAAGCCATCAACCTCGGTCTCGACTTCGGATTCCTCAACGACCGCATCACAGGTAGCATCGACTACTATCACATGATGACCAAGGACATGATTATGAATCAGCGTCTGCCCGACTTCTGCGGTTTCGGTTCGATGACCACCAACCTCGGACAGGTTAACAACGATGGTATTGAGCTCTCGCTCAACACTCTCAATATCAAGGAGAAGAACTTCGAGTGGCGCACCAACTTTGGTCTCTCTTGGAACAAGAACACCATCAAGAAGCTCTATGGCACATACGAGAACATCCTCGACGAGAACGGCAACGTCATCGGACGCAAGGAGAGCGACGACCTCTCTAACGGATGGTTCATCGGCAAGTCTATTGGCACCATCTGGGACTATGAGGTGACTGGCATCTGGCAGGCCGACGAGTATGAGGAGGCTGCCAAGTATGGTCAGCGTCCGGGCGACCCTAAGGTTTGGAACAATCCTGACAACGACCAGTACAACGCCGATGGCACTGTCAAGAAGATTGTCTATGGCAACGAGGACAAGAAGTTCCTCGGACAGACCACTCCTAAGGTGCGCTGGAGCTTGCGCAACGACTTCACCATCTTCAAGAACTGGTCTGTGGGTCTGAGCATGTATGCTATGATGGGTCACAAGAGTCTCTCGGGTTGGTACTTGAACAACGACAACGGTGGTTCGCTCATCACCAATGGTTGCAACACTTGGGTCAAGGGCTACTGGACACCAGAGAACCCCACCAACAAGTATGCTCGTCTCAACGCTCAGGGTCCTCAGGGAGCCACCGGCGCTCAGAAGCTCATCAACCGTTCGTTCGTGCGTTTCGACAACCTCTCAGTTGCCTACACCTTCCCCAAGGAGTGGCTTGCCTCTACAGGCATCGACCGTCTCAAGCTGTTCTTCAACATCAAGAACCTTGGCACTATCCACTCTTCCGACTGGGAATATGGCGACCCCGAGACATCTGGTCTCGCTACACGCACATTCACCTTCGGTATGAACGTGACCCTCTAACTTTAAACCCAACATTAAAAAAGCAAATTCATTATGAAGACCAATATAGTTAAACATATAGCAATGAGTCTTGCAGTGGTAGCTGGCACATCAGCTATCTCAAGTTGCTCACGCGACTTCCTCGATCCCGATCCTCTGTCAATGTACGAGCCGGGCAAGACATTCTCTACAGAGTCTGGTCTACAGGCTGCACTCGCCATGGCAGACCGTCACCTCTGCAACAACTACACCTATTATAACAACAAGAACATCTCTTGTCCTATCGCCACCGAGTATATGATGTCCGACCTCATGCTCTACGGCAAGACCGATCAGGGTGGCGGCATCTGGGACGATGTCAACAAGAAGCTCACCCCGACCAGCGGTATGCAGGAGAACGACAACAACTACATGTCGTTCTACTGGGGACAGGGCTACACTGGCGTAAAGTATGCCAACACCATTCTTTCGTATATCGACGGTGTTAAGGGACTCTCTGAAGCCACCAAGAACGAGTACAAGGGACGCGCCTATTTCCATCGCGCCTATCGCTACTACAATCTCTGCTGGCAGTTTGGCGATATTCCATTGGTTACCAAGATTCTTGAGGTGCCTAAGCAGAACTACAAGTCTACCAAGCGCGATGCCATCCTCCGCATGTGTGTCAGCGACATGGAGAAGGCAGTGGAGTGGGTGCCCTCACAGAAGCAGATGTCTACCATCGGTATGGTCAACAAGGAGGCTTGCCGCATGCTCCTCGCCAAGCTCTATCTGTCTGTCGGCGAGTGGAAAAAGGCTGAGCAGCAGTGCGACGAACTCATCAACAACTCTGGTCTGGCTCTGATGAAGCAGCCTTTCGGCAGCGCCGAGCACGCCAACGGTGGTGAGCCTGAGACATGGAACATCACACGCAACGTCATCTGGGACCTGCATCGTCCTGTCAATAAGTATCGCACCGACAACACCGAGACCATCCTCGCCATGCTCAACATCAGCGACCAGCGCCACGTCGACTATCTGACAATGCGTATCTTCGGTCCTAACTGGAACGACAATGGCAACCTCAAGACTCCTGATGGCAAGGGTGCCGGTATGAACTATGCTCGCAACAACAGCAAGTATCGCAAGGACCACGACCTTCTGCGTGCCTTCGGACGTGGCATCGCCACATTCCGTCCTACAGCATGGTCGCAGCACACTATGTGGGAGGTGAACGGTGTAGAGGACAACAAGGACTTGCGCCACAACTCTGAGGTGGGCAACTGGGTTCACATGACCGACCTCAAGTACAACAACCAGGACTCTAAGTACGACGGCAAGCCATTCCAGCTCTACGACGAGAGTGGCAAGTGTCTCTGCAACGACACCATCCGCGACTGGTTCGACTTCCCTCTCTACAAGATCTACTTCAAGGATGCTTCGGCTGAGGAAAACATGGGTGCCACTCAGTTCAACGGTTGCACCAAAGGCACCGACGGCACTCTCTATCTCTACCGCTTGGCTGAGGCTTACCTCGTGCGTGCTGAGGCTAAGCTCTATCAGGGCGACGCTACAGCAGCCGACGATGTCAACGAGCTTCGCAAGCGTGCACAGTGCTCACAGTTCTACACCACAGTCAACATTGGTGACATCATGAACGAGCGTGCTCGCGAGCTTTATCTTGAGGAGTGGCGCAACGTGGAGCTTACCCGCGTGTCTTACGACCTCGCCCTCAGCGGCAAGCCCGACGAGTGGGGCAACACCTACGATGTCAACACATGGGACAAGCAGGAAGGCACTGAGCTCACTGGTGGTAGCTACTGGTATCAGCGTTGTGTCAACTACTCTTACTACAACCGTCCTTGGGGTATGGGCATCAAGAGTGGCAAGGCTACTCTCAACTACACCATGAACAAGAACAACGTGTTCTGGCCAATCCCTGACGGTGCCATCACTGCCAACCGCTACGGCAAGCTCGCCCAGAACTACGGCTATGCTGGCTACGACCCATCTGTAGCAGAGTGGGACAACTGGCAGGACGCTGTGGCTGACGAGGACAAGATCAACTAAATTAACGATATAATTAACGAATAATTAACGATATAATTAACGAATAATTAACGGTCAATTAACCGGCATTAACGACTACGTTTCTTTTCTTAGTCGTTAATGTCGGTTAATTATCCGTTAATTTATCCGTTAATTATATCGTTAATTATCCGTTAATTAGACCGTTAATATCCCATCAATCCCCGACCTCTCCCTCCAGCCGTGCCGGTTGGCACGGCATACATTCTTCTAAAGTTGTTGACTCGTTGTCGACGTTGTCTTCCTTCACGCCCTCACAGTCCACCACGTCCTATTATGTTTTTTTCTTTTTTCATCTGCAATACTGCAATTCCTCTCCCTCTATCCCCTTCAACCCCTTCTCTCTCAGCCCTTTACCACCTTGCAGATTCCCCCTCCCAATCTGCAATCATCTGCCATCTACTGCAATTTTTTCTCCCTCCCTCTTGACATCGCCTGCGCACTTCATTACCTTTGCACCCACTAACTGACCATCCCCGCATTTGTCCGCAGCCCATGTACGGTTGCTACCAGGGCTTAGTACGGTCAATATCTCGGCTTTGTACTGTTAGTATCTCGGCTTAGTACGCCTCGTACAAGGGCTTAGTACGCCTGCTACAACATACCTTTAACACATAATACATACCAGAAAAACATGAAACACACAAAACTCAACCACCCCTACCAGCCCAACGTCAGTGCCACCAACCGTGGCGACAAAATCCGCAGGATGATAGTGTTTCTCACTTCGCGCTACATATTTCGTCGCAACGAGGTGATGAACAGCGTCGAGTATAGGCAGCATGAAGCCACGTCGTTCTATCAACCACTCGACCCATGTGTACAGAAACGCATGACTCTCGAAGTGCAACTCGAAGGCATCGACGTGAGCATCAAGGACGTGCGCAACTTCCTGGAGTCTGACCTCATCGCCGCCTTCAACCCCATACGCCAGTATCTATACGGTTGCGAGGGAGCGTGGGACGGACACGACCACATCGGCGCACTCGCCGACACCGTACCCAACGACAATCCGCATTGGCGTCGATGGTTTCGCACATGGTTTCTGGCTATGGTGAGTCAGTGGACACAGCCAGCCGACAGCACCTATGGCAACAGCGTAGCACCACTGCTCATCTCGGCACAGGGTTTTCATAAGAGCACCTTCTGCCGTCGAATCCTGCCGCGCGAACTGCGTTGGGGCTACACCGACAACCTCGTGCTCAGCGAGAAACGACAGGTGATGCAAGCCATGTCGCAGCAACTGCTCATCAATCTCGACGAGTTCAACCAGATTTCGCCCAAGGTGCAGCAGGGATTTCTCAAGAACATCATCCAGTTGCCATGCATCAAACTCAAGCGACCCTATGGTTCGCGTCTGGAGGAGATGCCACGTTGCGCCTCGTTCATAGCCACCAGCAACATGGACGACATCCTCGCCGACCCATCAGGCAACCGCCGTTTCATCGCCATCCGACTCACGTCACCCATCAATGTCGCCAGCGAACCCAACCACCGCCAGCTCTACGCCCAGGCATTGGCAGCCCTGCATCGTGGCGAACAGACATGGTTTGATGCCGACGACACCCAACTGATAATGCTCAACAACCGCCAGTTTGAGACCATCGACCCCACCGAGCAGTATTTCCGCTTGCGTTTTGCGCCAGCCATCGACGACACGTGTGGCACATGGCTCGCCACCACCGAGATATTCGACATTCTGCGCAAGCAGGCTGGCTCGCCCCTGAAGACGGCAAATCTGCTCTCCTTCGGTAGGAAGCTTGCCAATATGCCCGATATCCAGCGCCGCCGATTTGCCACAGGAACAAAATATCTGCTTCAAACGATTGCAGATGAACAGTCTACTGCAAGCCCTACTGCAATTCAGCAACACGCAGAACATCAATAAGTTGCAGCGATATTTTGCAGAAAATTGCAGATTGCAGTAGAAAAATAAAAAAAAGTAATAGTAGTAGGAGGAGGCATGAGTCCCGAAGGGACTTGCTGTTTTACTATGATAATTTGTTTCTTCGGGACATGCTATTTCAATCCAAATACCAGATGAATTAATTTTTTTTCACCCCCCCCGTAAACTCTTGCATATTAATTTCAAAATATGTAATTTTGCAACACCATGATAGTGTATGAACTAACTATTAATGTATATAATAGAAAACTACATATAATCAAACCTTTAACTAAAAAGAAAAATGAAAGAAAACGAATTAGACTACCAGGTTAACACTGAGAGTCCGCCGGTAGTGGACGAGCTGGAATATGACGCAGATAGCTTGCCGCATGAGCATTACGAAGTCGCACGAGCACCGCTGTTCAAAATAATTAGAATGGCTAAGGGCGAACAACTGCGAACCGACCATATTGACTACTCGATTTTGACATTTATATTAGAGGGAAAAGCACGAGTATCCACAGGCATATACATGAAGAAGTGTGTAGACTATGGGCAAATGTATGTTGTCCATAAAGGTGATAATGCCTATTTATGTTGCCTTGAGCATACAGTTGTGTTGTTATGTCTTTTTGATAGTTCGATGGCATTGTGTAATTGTTTGTCACTAAACAACACTTCAAATTTCCCCCCCCCAACGCCAAAACAACGCATAGAGAGTGGACTGCCATTTCTGCCCATTGCTAAGTTGTTGATGTTGGAACTCAATATCACTATTCGTGAGATAGAAAGCAAGTTGCTCGATTATCGGTTCATGGAGTTCAAGCGCTACATCATATTCTCATTGGTGCGTGCATTGTATCATAAGGAAGACTTGTTCTATATGTTCCGTTCGGTGCAGAGCGACGACTTCGAGTTTCGTGAGCAGGTGTTCAAACACTATACATGTAGTGTGAATGCCCAGGAGCTATGCTCGCTCATGAATATGTCCACATCTACATTCAACCGCAAGTTTAAGAAAGCCTTCGGTCTGCCAGTGGGGGAGTGGCTCAACTCCAAGCGCAGTGTGAATGTGCTGATGGATCTCAAGACGACAGACATGACTATAAAAGAGATAGCAGCCAAGTATAATCTGACACCCAACTATCTGACGGACTTCTGCAAAAAGCATTTGGGCGATGTCCCTGCCAATTTGAGAGGTGGCAATGTTTGATGTATACGCAAGCAGCAAGTCCCTCAGTTTAATGAATGTGGTTAGCAAGTCCCTTCTGGACTTGTTAACCATATTCATCAAACTTCTGGACTCGCTAACCATACTATTATATAAATGACATATGGCAGAGTGGTACGGTTCGGAGTCCGTACTTCCTATTGTTTGTATTAGCCCAAATCTCCTTTGAGCAAAAATCGTTGCTCGCATGATAAATTAACGTTGTTAATAAATCATTGGTAATTGTTAAAATCTTTATATTTTTGCACCCAACAAATTTTAAAACTGAAAAGCTTAATGATACAGCGAATAATATTTCTAATGCTGTGTCTTGTCGTATGCTCGCCTCTGGCTGTCAACGGACAAGACATAGCATTGAAGACTAACGGGCTATACTGGGCTACCACGTCGATGAATGCCAGCGCCGAAATGGCATTGTCTGACAAGGTGACCGTGGAGCTTGCGGGAGCTTACAATCCCTGGACGTTCAAGGACAACAAGAAACTGAGGTTCTGGCTTGTGCAGCCCGAAGCTAAGTATTGGTTGTGCGAGAAGTTTGAGGGTCACTTTGTGGGCATACATGCTCATGGCGCACAGTTTTACAGCACACTCGCCAATCGTCGTCGCGATGGCTATCTCGCAGGAGCTGGCTTCAGCTATGGCTACGACTGGATGCTCGCGCCGCGTCTCAACCTCGAAGCAGAGATAGGTCTTGGCTATGCCCACATGTGGTATAAGGAGAGCGACTGCATACCCTGCATCAAGTCGTACGAACGCAAGACTAAAGACTATGTCGGACCAACAAAGGTAGCTCTGTCGATAGCTTACTTCTTCTAATAACATTGTTTAATATATGAAACTAAATATAAAACACATATATATAATGTCGGCTTCTGTCGGAATGATGGTGCTGACAGGATGTGCCATGCACAACGACGGCAAGACTATAAGCACTTCGCCATCGCCATGTGTGCTTACCACCGACTCTGCCAACCGAGCCCAACTGGATGTATCGTTTCGTGTACCCCACAACTACATATCACGACGTAGCCGTCTTGTCATCACGCCACAACTGATGGTGGGCGACTCGATGGTGGGCGAGTGTCGCCCCGTGGCGCTCTATTCGCCCATCTACAACAAGAAGGTGGAGCGTAAGCGTGTGCTCGACAACTACTACGACCCATACACAGGACATATAGTGAAGGTGGAGGACACGTCGCAAGAGATGCTGCTCAGCTACAAGGAGACACTACAGATGCCCGACGGCATAGACAGCGCCCGACTGGTGGCAGTGGTTTCCACCGACGGATGTGGCGAGTGTACTGGCATCGACACCATCGACGTGGCACAGCTCATGACACCGCCACCACCACCAAAGAAGCAGATAGAGCTGGCGTGGATAGAACCTGAGTTCAAGATACGACCCAAGATGCTGGCAGGCAAGGGAGTTGCCCACTTGCAGTTTGTCATCAACAAGTATGACATCAACCTCGCGATGGGCGACAATCGCAGCGAACTGGACAGCATGGTGGCAAAACTGTCGCCCGTGCTCAACGACACACTCGCAACGCTCACATCGCTCAAGATATTTGGTATGGCGTCAGCCGACGGTCCGCTGTCGTTCAACACTCCGCTGTCGCGCAATCGTGCCAACTCTGCCAAGAACTGGCTGGTGGAGCAGTTGGGCATCAGTAACGACGTGCAGAAACTGATAAAGGTGGGTTCGCGTCCTGAGGGATGGCAGCCTGTGCTCGATGCGATGATAGCCGACGGTCATGCCGATGCCGACAAGGTGAAGGCTATACTCGACCGCTATGCCAACCAGAACGACGACGTGGCTGAACGCTATATACGCCGACTGGCTTGCTGGAAGGACATCCGCGATAAGTATCTACAGAAAGACCGCAAGGTGGAGTATGCCTATACCTACACCATCCGCAGTTTCACCACCGATGCCGAGCTGATAGACATGTACAAGAAGCGCCCCGATGCCTTCAACGAGAACGAGCTACTGCGTGTGGCAACACTGGCTGCCACCGACCGTGAGCGCAAGGAGGTTTATCTGACGCTGATGAAGCGATTCCCGCAGTCGGCTATAGGAGCCAACAATCTCGCCGTGCTCTATCTGCGCGAGGGCAACGAGGAGGCTGCTATAGAGGTGCTCAGGAGTTATACGGCTGACGACAGATTCAAGTCTGTCATCAATCAATAAGAGAAAGGATAAAACGAGAAAATGAATATATCGCTTAAGAATATATTGCTTGTGCTGCTGGTTGCGCCTACACTTGCCTCATGCATTAGGGATCAGCTGGAGGACTGTCCACCACTGCGTGTGGAGATAGCCGTCAAGGACAAGAACTACTTCAATGTAGACCGTGTGGACATGGAGCAACGCCTACCAGAAGACCTCGCTTTCCGCGAATATGTCCCCACTTTGTTCTATATGTTGCGCGATGCAGCAACGGGCGAAGTGGTGGAGGAGATGGGAGTGTTCGACGTGGAGGGCGACGGCAAGACCGTGGCGCTCGACTTTTGCCCCTGTCTGCCCCACGGCAAATACATCCTCACTGTGTGGGGCGGACTCAAGGACATGTCTGCGCTCAGCGACGACCGCCTCTCTATGACGTTGCATCCCGACAAGGTGCAAGGCGACGATGTCTATATGGTCAACGACACCTTGGTGTATGACGCTTATCGCTATGACTACACGGTGGAGATGGAACGCATAAAGGGCAAGCTGATAGTGCAAGCTGAGGGACTGCCACATGGCATAGAGTATTCGGTCAAGACGGTGGACAATCTGTTTGCTAACCTTGATTGCAATTTCCTATACACAGGCAACACCAGTGTGCAGACACAAGGAGAGTGGACAGGCAACAAGATGCAGACCAAGACATTCCTATCGCCATCCATCAGAGAGAATGCCTCGTTGCTGCGTGTGCAGATGTATGACAATGCACAGCACGAGGGCGCGGCTTTCTCGCCAAAAGATGTAGCCATCACTATGCGCCGTAACGAGCTGACCGTGCTGCGTTATGTATGGGACGAAGACAAACGCAAGTTTGTGGTGTACATGTTGATTAACGACAACTGGGAGTTGTTGCATGGCATGGAGATAGACTGATGTGAATGGAGAATAAAAAAGTTTATATACAACAATAAATTATAGTTCAATTATTTAAAAACTAGATTAAAATGAAGAAAAGTATTCTTTTCAGCGCTTTTGCTACCGGAATGGTATTGCTGAGCGCATGTAGCAGCGACAACGACGTTGTAAATGGTGGTGGATCTGAGTCTGCTGTACAGCAGTTCGTGTTGCAGGTGGCTAACACTGGTGATGGCTTGCAGACACGTGCAGGTCGTCCGCTTGAAAGTTCTGAGGCAAAGCAGGACATCGATAAGGTGAAGATTATCGTATGCGAAAATGCTACTAATGAGGTAAAGTATGTCACAACTATTAACAACTGGAATACTAACGAAGTTTCATCTGTTTACACAGGCTCTACACATGGTCGTCAGAAGACAATCTTGATACCTAATGCTGAAAGATTGGATCCAGGTACTTATACTGTTTACGCTTTCGGCTATAGCTCAACTTCTGAATATGATGCTGATGATTTGAAGAAAATCACAGATGTAGCTAAGAGTGCAACATTCTTATCTAATGTAAAGTTGGGCACTACTAATTCAATTAAGGGCGAGGAAATCTTTGCTGGCTCAAAGGAAATAACTGTAACAGCAGATAAAGGTTTCAATCAGAGTGTTGTTCTGAACCGTCAGGTTGCAGGTACATTTGGCTACTTCGATAAGATTCCTTATGTAGCAGGTGCTACAACATTGCAGTTGGTTGCAGCCAACAGAAACAAATCACTTGTATTGGGCGGCTTCAATAGCTTTGACCTTACTGGCAATGGAGCTGGCAACGATGTGAATGTTAAATATGTTGTAAATGGTGCTGATGCCGCAGCTGATGGTGAAAAGGTTATTTATTCAATCTCTTTGTCTGACTGGTTCTATGCTGTTAAGGATGATAATTTAGATGGCTTGATTGATTCTGAAGAGACAAACTGGAAGGGTGAAAAGACAAAGTATGCAGTTGGTTCTGTGTTTGGTGGAACATTCTTGATTCCGTTCGAGAAGTCTACCACTTCAACTGAGACATTCGTTCTTCAGTTGACTAATGGTACAGATGTATTGAAGTCATGGACAGTTAAATTGCCAAATACAGACGGTCAGCTTACTGCTAATTACAGCCTTTCAAAGTGGAATGGTAGTGGATTTGCTGCTGAAAATGTAACTGATGATGCTAAAGTTTACAACGTAGTTCGCAACCACCTCTATGGTATTGGTAATAGAACTCTGGACACACCTGTAACTCCGGGTACAGACCCTGACAAACCAGAGCCTCTGAACAAGAAGCAGGAGCTTACTCTCCGTGTTAACGACAACTGGGAGGTAATCCACCAGATGGAGGTAGAGTAATATACGCAAACATTATATAGTATATAATACTATTTGTCAGAACGGTACGGCTCAAAGGGCCGTACCGCTATTCAATTATTGCCCAATCATTCACTAAGAATTATATGTTTATAAAATCGATACAATACAATTTATACATCAGTCTTGCTGCCTGTCTGTTGGCAAGTTGCAATGCAAGCAACGATACGCTTATGCCCAACCCTGACGATACACGTGCCGTAACGGTGAATATGAAGGTGGGTGTTAGTGGAGGTATTGCGTCGAGAGAATTAACCGTATGGGACGGAGCGCAGCAAGTGAACGATATGCGCCTCTATGTATTTCGTCGTGAAAAGAACAGCACAGCTACTGGCGACGAAGCCTATACCTATTATATACCAGACGACCTAAAGGCTACGGGCAACACCTATTACTCCGTAACAGCCTTTGATAATAAGCAACCTTATTATCCTGCCAAACACAACAACAACCCCGAGGTTCATTCGTTTGAACTTACCACACCTCTCCCTCCTGGCTACTACTATCAGTTTTTGGCTATAGGAAGAGACGACAAATACGCCGACAACAACGATAAAGTGCTGGACCAACCAGACTTTACTCAAGATATAACCACATTGCAGGATGCCAAGATTGGCATCAAGTCAACAGCATTGCCCTCTACAGCTACGGCAACGCTAAAGTGTACCGAGTTCTTCTCGGGACATCTGCAAAACGAAGATACAAAGGTGGACACTCCTATACTTATAGAGAAGGGCAACGAATGCTTCAACTGCATATTGCCAGCCACACGCAATGTGGCTGGACTGATGGTATATGTCAAGAATATACCGGCATTGGTTGAGGCTAACACCTCTGCTGCAAGTACACCATTTACTCCTACCAAACTATCGGTTGTGGTGACAGGTATAGCCACCGAGACACTAATAAACTCGAAAGTTGCACCTGACGGCACCATACCTCTAAGCTATCGCACATTGGGCGAGATAGACCTCACAGCAGCTAATGGTTGGACCATAGATGCTACAGAGCAAGTGTTCAGACGCCCGGAAGACACAGAGAAGGGTTGGAGCGAGGACAGCTATATGATAAGCAACTTCCTTATGCCTACACCCATTGAGTCGATGGGAGAAAGCAAGAATGTGGACAAGTCGGAAGTTACGTTTATGCTGCGCTACTCTGACGGCACACACGAGCGATTTGACAATATAAAGAAGTCGACTGGGGCAGGCAACAAACTGAAGTTTGCTATAGAGGCAAATCATCTATATAGCTTAGGCGGTAAAAGCCTGAAGTCAGACAATCCCTACGACCTCAAGAAGCACTATGAGCCTATAATGGTGGATATGACCATCGACATAGAGCCTGCCTTTGAGAAGCGACACGATTTTACAACCGAATAATACAATATATACGATATATGCAGACATCTCTATATAGCATACGCAAGCCAATAATGGCAGCAGTCGTATGCCTCTTTCTGTCCGCTATGGCGGGATGTGGCAACGACGACGTGCTGTCAGACACTGGAGGTGCCAATACAGAGCAACCTACAGAAGGCGAGATATTGGTACCCATAACAATAGCATTGGGCGGATATGGCGAGGACGAGCAAGCTGCCGGCTTTACACGTGTGGCGCCTCCGGGAGCAGGTTCCGAATCAAGCGGCACCGATGACGGCATAGCCGAGACTTCGAGCATAGACGTTGTAAGGGTGATAGCCTTTAGACGTAGAGAGCAGATGGTTGAGGACAACCCCGACAACTCTAAAGCAGAAGGTGGCGAAACCAATCCCTTTGAGTATGACCCCAACAATAGGATAGAGCTAACAACCTTCACAGAGGAAGACCGCAACGACATATTCTATCCCTCTTCTCCACACAAGCATCGTGTGGCTAAGGGACAGTTTGCCATGAGTCCGGGTTTCGAGTATCGCATTGTGGCTATTGCTTACAAGAAGAACGAGACTTGGCCCTATCCTTATTATGGAAGCAATATAGCGATGAGCGATGATATGCTCAACCTAAAGCCAGGCACAAAATACAGCGAATTCTGCGCAACATTTACGGCATTGCTGAATCCGGAGAAGACGACCGACGAAACAAACTGTTGGGCAGCCTATCTGCGAGTGACAGGCTGGACACATTATTCTTATTCGCCTACAAACGGAAAGCACCTAAGTAGACGTCTAACCGTTATACCGCAGTTGTTCTATGGCACTATCTACACCAAGGGCGATGCCACAATGAACCCCGTATTCAGTCATAGCAAGTATGTGGGCGAAGGAGAAAATAAGACCTCCCTCGTTGGCACTCTATATAGAGGCATGGCAGAGGTGGAGGTAAACATCAAGAATGTAAAGAAGGATAAAGCCACACCCCAGTGGTATTGCTTGCTTGCCGACAATGTGCTTACAAAGGTAAGTCTTACCAGCTACGACGACTTCAAGAAGGGTAGCGAGCCGGTGGCAAGGTATTCTACAACCGGAACCTATACCGCTGTGGCTTATCATGACGCCAAGAGCGAGAGCCTTGGTTCTATGATAAAGCTCAAGGCATACCTACTACCTGCCAAGACTCATATTGCTGTGAGAGTGGGCTATGACGATAATACGCCTTACGTTGTTAACGGACAAGTAAAGGCTCAGGATGTGGTGTCGGCAGGAGGAGCCACAGGTGTAGTAGAGGTGGATGCCTTGGACGATGTGTTCTATCTTAAGCGCAATCATAAGTACGTCTTGACGTATGATGATGAGACAGGAAAGCTTTTTGATCGCGACCATCTATTGAACTAAGGCTGGCCACTCTCAATGCAACAATAAAAGATAATAACAGAATTATGAAACATCATTCTATTATCAGAAAATATATATACTTGCTGTTGGCTATGCTGCTTGCTATGCCAATGTCGGCTAAGATAGTGAAGCCAGTAGACGACTTGAGCAATCCTTATTTTGAGGATGTTGCAACGCGCGACTCGTTTATGAACTGCAAGAAACCCATTTGGACAAGCGACTGGAAAGACCTTCCAACCGATAATCCTAATGAGAACTTTGCCGACTTTGTGGATCATGAGAAGTATGGCAATATGAAGTTTCGCCGACTGCGCAACCGTCGTGCTCTGACTGGCGAGAGCTGCACTGTAAACAAGCTTATCAATGTTGTGGGTGTAGCCAGCTGGGCAAAGAACCTCGGAGCCATGACCGACGAGGATCTGGACAACTATGCCGAGATTAATGCCGTGGTTAAGGCGGGCGTAACCGTAGACCCTATGGTGAGCATAAGGGATATGGACAACTACTATGCCAGAGGCACTGTTGCAGGTTTTGCCATTGTTGCCGGTTCGGGCAGCAGCGTGTTGAGTCTGGAGATTATCAAGGCATTGTCCATAGGTTTCTATCGCAATGGTCATCTGCTTGGTGTACGCCCCGTAAGAGAGGGTCAGGACGGTACGGGACTCACGCTCAAGTTGCTGCAGATACCAGGCTCTAATGATGTGTGTGCTATGCTTACTGCCGAGAGCGAGTGGTTGTTTGACGAGATAAGCCTCGACTGCTCGGGTGGTGTGCAAGCCAATGTTGCCAATTTGTATAAGGTAAAGTATGCCTTCGTAGGCGAAGCCAACGAGTTTACCATAACTGATGGCGGTGTACAGAAGTACAACTCCTTCTATGACGGCGAGAAGAAGCTGGATACAAAAATAAACATGAAGGGTTGGAACGCCGTGCTTCTTGGTCTGCCTTTCCCCTTTGTGAGTTCAGAGGTAAAGAAGATGACTAACGACGACCTTGAAGATGCCGCCGCCATAACCCCAATCCTAAGCGTTGGCTACCAGGGTGGTGCCAAGTTTATGATGAACAATGCCATGGACCCTAAGGCAGAAGCCTTTGAGGCAGGCGTGGAGGTTGGCTACTGTTATACAATGGATGCTCTGCTTACGCTTAAGGCAGGAGCATGGGTAAGCCTCTTGCTATTCGACCGTAATGGCAAGAAGGTGCAAGAGGAGACTATATCAGCACAGGTATTGGGTCTGTCGCTTATACAGGCAGGCAAGGGAACGGTTAGCGTCAAGTCGAAGGTGCCATTCTCGGGCTGCGAGATAAGGTTCCTCACGGTGCTAAGTGTCGATGTGGGAGGAATAGGCATACACTATGGCTTTGTCAAGGCTCCAGCCGATGTGTCACACCGTTGTCTCATCAATCCTACGATAAGCAGCAATATCTGTGACACGCAGACATCTTTCAAACTACGCTCTAACGAACATGTCAGCGTTACGTGGACGCTTGTGGATGCCTGGTCAATAGGTCCATCTCCAAAGAACATTCTTGCCAGTACCAAAGTAAAGGTGACACCCGACGGCAATGTAACCAATCTTGAGAAAGGTATATACACATTCAGAGCCACGGCGCAGGACGGATGCTACGACGAGACAACAATAACCGTGGGTGGATTCTTGGAACAAGACAATCAGTGTGGCAAACCTATGGTAAATACCGAGGGCAGCGAACCACAGTATGATATTTCGAAGATATACGACACGTCGGGTGCGCTGCTTTCCATTTCGTGGACAGAGAATAAGGAGAACATCTTGACAAGCAGCACCAAGACATACGCCAGATATGTTGGTGGTTTGGGACTTGCCGACAATTTGCACATCATTGGCGTTCGTCGCAAGCAGGGACTGATGTATGATGCCAATCCCGTTAGGTATGAAGGCGAGGACGAGGTTGCCTACAATCAGCGTGTAAGTCCTAAGCGTGTGGGCTTTGTGGTGGAGGCAAGTGCCAAGGTTCTCAATCTTCAGGCGCTGCAGTTCTTGCAGATACGTTGCTATCATGAAGGCAAGGAGGTGTACAGACATCTGATAGACGAGAACAACGCCATTAGTGCCGATGTGGCTGGAGCCGACAGAGTGCAGAAGATAAGATACTCTATTGAGATACCTGACATGGTGAAGAACAAGCCAATGCAGGTGGACGAGATACAGCTATGGAAATGTGGCGTGCTGGACCTTAGTGGCTCCGAGCTTCGTATATATTATGCCTTTATTGAGGATGCTTCGGCAGATTGCTCGTCGCCATTGGCTTGTGGCAGTCTGGTGTTGTCCAACAAGAATACACATACCACAATAAATGCCGATGCTACTGTGTTTGGCGCAGGCGTTGCTGTCATTGCGCTGGACGACAATCTTAGCCATCTTGTGGACGACGACCTCGACACATATATGGCTATCAACAACACTGTGACTGTGGGAACAGGACAGACCATCGCTGTACGCATGGGCAGGAACCTCGACTATCACCATCAGCTGGGTATAGTAATCGACAACAAAACATTCCTTGCTGCTGTGGAGGTGGGCAACTGGCTTACAGTGTATACCTATAGAGACGGCAAGCCTACGGGAGAGAAGTTTACCGACTGGAGTGTAATTGGTGCCGATGTTGCCGGCTATGGCGATAAGAACATTCTCTTCTTCCAACCCAAAATCACCTACGATGAGGTGCGCTTTGATGTGGCAAACATCGTTGGAGCCTTGAAGGTGCAGAAGTTCTACGGAATGGTTGTGCGTGGCGACATCAACAACAATGGCATACCCGACTGCAAGGACGACTGCTCGTGTGTGCCAGGCGTTGACGATATAAAGGTTAATAGTGTGTGCGTGGGCGATATTGTAAATGTATCGGCAACTGGCAACACGGGTACTAAGTATTATCTATACTTTGGCGACAAGCATGCTGGCACCAATGGTGTGGTGGAGATAGAATCGACATCCGATACCTACGACAATATACAGTATAGCTACACCACGGTAGAGCCTGGCGAATATCAGTTGTCGTTCTTTGACGGTAGTGGCACACCACTTTCGTCGGTAGTATACAAGGTGCATCCATTGCAGACACGCTGGCTTACTACAGCTACTACAGCCGACTGGAACAAATGGGACAACTGGAGCAACGGGTCGCCCTATTGCTGCACCAATGCTATCATATCGTCGGATGCAAAGATATTCCCTGTGTTGGGAACGGTCAATCAGCCTGCCGACTACTGCTGTAAGGACATCTTCTTTGAGCCACGTTCGGCGGTGGACAACACTCCATCGCTCAACTATCGCAAGGCTTGGGTGGAGTTGGAGCTTATGCCCAACCGCTACTACAACCTCAGCGCACCGCTTAAGCAGATGTATACAGGCGACATGTTTGTACCCAAGGATGCCATGGCAAACTACTTCGAGCCGCTGACAGAAGGCAACTGCCTGGAGAACCGATTTGATCCGAGTATATATCAGCGTCTTTGGAAGACAACAGTAACAGGCAAGATAGTTGTGAAGAACCGCAAGGGAGGCTTGGTCTTGAAGGATGAGACTCTTGGTGTGGTGGACGGCGAGTGGTCGCACAACTTCAATGCTGTGGCACGACCTTATGGCTATGGCGAAGGCTTTGGCTTATGGGTGGACAATGGCTCTTTGCCCGAGGCTCAACCATTCCGCATACGTCTGCCCAAGGAGCACGCAAAGTACTTCTACTATACCGACTACGATCAGGAGAAAGTGAGTGACGAGACCCTGCCAAAGAAGGTGGAGGACGCATATCGCTTTGTATACGAGGAAGATAACGAGGATAACAAGACGTTGGAGTATAAATACAAGCAAGGTGGCGAGGATATAACAGAGAACCGAACTGTATATGTAGGTCAGAGTCAATACACCATTACGCTTAAGGCAGATGAGCCAACCAACACATTCTTGATGGGCAACCCATTTATGAGTCGTGTCAACATTAAGAAGTTCTTTGAAGGCAACAGCAATGTGGGTAGTATAAGGGTAGAGACACCAGAGGACGAGCAGACTATAACCAAGGTAGGCGACAATATAGTGTCGACGGGTAGCTTGATAAATATAGAGCCAATGCAGTCGTTCTATGTCAACACTAATGGCGATGCAAGCACAGAGGCGCTTCTTGTCTTCACCCCGGATATGATAGGTGGCGTAAAGAAAGCTGCTGATAAGGGTGAAACTGGCAAGGACGAGGCTGATAGTGGCGAGAAACCCAAGGCTTTGCGTGTATGTGTTGAGAGTATGAAGACCAGAAGTAAGTCGGCTTCGCTCTTGATGCTGCCAATGGATGCACCAGATGATGATGTTGCCGTTGCCACGCTTATGGACAGTGAGGTTAGGGCGAATGTCAAGGTGTTCGGCATTAGCAATAGCAATGCTTATGACATCATGCCGTTGCACGACATCACTCCATTGGGAATATTCCTGAACAGCAAGGACAGCATCTGTATTGAGGTGATGCCAATGCCAGGAACCGATGCCAATGAGTATATGCTGCATGACTGTCTGATGGGCAAGGATTATCCTCTCGGCTCTCAAGTGGTTGTAGCCAACGCCGAGTCGTCGTTGGGACGATTTGTCATCAAGAACATCAACAGCATTGATGACACAACAAACGAGCCTTATAATCACCTCAGCCTAATGCAAGAAGGCTCAATGCTGGTAGTGCAGTCGACTGCTGCCAACATCTGTAGTGTCGAGATACTCGACCTCAGTGGCAGCCAGATAAGCAAGGTGCAAGCTGACGGCTCGCAGCATCTGACTACTAAGATAACATCTGGCGTGCAGATAGTTCGCATCGAACTGAATGACGGCACGAGCAGAAAGTATAAGATGATGTTCAAGTAAAATATAAATATGGGGGTATGGTATGAAGCCATATTCCCTATATTTTTGTTGTTAATTATTGGGTGCTTTAGCAAAAAAATAGTATCTTTGCGTTTTAACATTATATTAAAACCAGATGAAACGAGAATATACACAAAAGATAACTACCGCAATCAATTTCTTTTGGAATACAAAGAAGAAGCAAGGTAGTGTGCTTGCTGGCAAGCAACTTGACGCTTTCCTCAACTTGCTGAAAGGAGTGGCAATGGAGGAGGGTGTTCCAGAATCGTGTATATACTTAAAGAATAATCATATACCAGGTTATTATCGTGCGACTAAGGATTGGGATATGGTGATTGTATCGCCACAAAACAATCTTGTGGCAGCAATCGAATTAAAGTCACAAGTTGGTTCTTATGGTAATAATCTGAATAACCGTGTAGAGGAAACACTCAAGGTTAAAGTCAATGAGCCACACTTTATGGTTCGACCAGAATTTAAGGATACAACATATCTTGACAGATATCGTATACTATGTCAACGTCTTGTTCTGGAACATAAGTACAATGCAGTGGCTCTGTTAGCTACTCAAGGCAAGAGTCATTATGAGAGTATTGCCGATAATATTTCTATCGAAACATTCATCAATTCCTTTAGGGGACATTTATTGGGATTAACAGATGAGTTCAAATAATATATACAACATAAGATCTAGTGGAGTTCAGCATGGAGATGTGTTCACCAAACCAGAGGTGGTGAAATTCATGTTGGATGAAGTGGGGTATGTTGACAATGTAGACCTTTCAAATACCTCCATACTGGAACCTTCGTGTGGCGAGGGTGAGTTTGTCGTGGAGATAGTCAAGCGTCTGAAACAGTCGTCTATTAATTTCGGTTTTGATATAAATGAGGCTTATCATAGATGTGTGTTTGCTTATGACATAGATGAAAGAAAAGTAGACGTATGTGTTAGTCGCATTGCATCAGAAGTGCCGGAAATAGATAATCCAAGGCAGAATATTTGTGTTAAAGACTATCTGATGACCTCACATACTGAAGTTGACATCATTGTTGGTAATCCTCCATATATTCGTTATGAGGAAATACCTCAGGAGAAGATTCAGAAGTATAAGGCTTTTGCCACTTTCTATTATCGTGTTGATATGTATGTGTTGTTCTTTGAAAAGTCACTATTACAGCTGAAACCAAATGGCAGACATTGCTTTATATGTGCCAACCGTTGGATGAAAAATAAATATGGAAGGAAACTCCGTACACTTGTGGCTCGTGAGTATAACATAAAGAAAATACTCAATATGGAGGAGGCTAATGCTTTCAATGAAGAGGTGTTGGCTTATCCAGCCATAACTCTGATAATGCGTGACAGTAAGCATGACAATGTATTATATGCTGATGTGAAAGATATAGCTAATATACAGACGGTAAAATACAAGTCGATGGAAGCTCCGCAAGATGATGACTGGAGTAATGTGTTCAATAGTTTGGAACAGAACTTGAGTAAGATTGAAGAACAAGGATTCAAAATAGGAATAGGTGTAGCCACTGGTGCTGACAACATATTCATCTCTACACAATTTGTAGGCAATATTGAAGAAGAATTGTTAGTGCCTGTCATCAATGCCCGTGACCTAAGAGGTGACAACATGAAATGGGGCGGAAAGTATCTGTTGAACCCATATGATAACAAAGGACAGCTTATACCCCTTGATAAATATCCTAAGGCTAAGGACTATTTTGAACAACATAGAGAGAAACTTGCATCGCGACATAAGGCAAGAAAAGTACCTTCGCGATGGTATGCAACTATTGATCCAGTAAAGTCGGGGCTGAAATGCGAGGAAAAGATTTTGCTGCCCGATATCTCTGGTAACTCTTTTGTGTTTATTGACGAAGGACACTTATATCCGACGCACAATATCTACTATATAACTGGCAATGGTTCACGACAACTGAAAATCCTTGCTGCATTATTAATGTCGGATTTTGTGCGTCAGCAACTATCACGCCTTACCAATCATATGAATGGCGGATATGCAAGATGGCAGAGTCAGTATTTAAGGAAATTGCGTATTCCAACAATATCAAATATCCCTAACTATTTGGCTGATGCTATATTGAATGCTTATTTAAATATGAATATAAAGGATATAAATAATTGTACTAATGAGATATTGGCATATGAAAACAATTCTCGGAAGACAAATAAACCAAGGCAGATGAGGCAGCAACAATTAGTATTTAATTTTTCATCATAATAATTATTATAACATTGCAATGAACAATTTGATGATTAAAGTGCGAAGGGCGATGGTTTTCATCGCCCTTTTTGCTATTGGGCTCAGCGCTAATGCAGCTGAGGTAGTGTATAAAATCGTGGAGTACAACAAGACGATAGGTGAGTTCGCGTTGTCGGCAAGTGGAGTGGTGCCACAGGACTCGTGGGCTTACTTTGAGAACGACTTTGGTGCCACGACGGGCAACCGCTACAATCAGATACCACGCAATAGACAGGCGGTGCTTTATCTCGCTGGTTGGGAGGGTTGCACCATACGTAGCATCACGCTGAGCATGTGCTCAAACAGCAAGAAGGGACAGGTGGGCATGTCGCTCAACGATGACGACATGCAACTGTATAAGTTTACGCCTGTTGACTTTGCCGACAAAGAGTGGTTTGGCGAATGGGTGTCTAAGGACTTGGGCGTGTATGTAGATGTGACAAAGCGAATGGATGTGCCGGCATTGAAGACTAATGATGTGAGCATCGTGGTGAATGGCGGTAGAAGTGAGGGGTCTGTATATCTTGATGCCATCACCATCGAATATGATGAGGCTCCAGGCATGAAGTTGAAGTCGCCGTTGGGATGGAAATATGAGAAGCTAACAAAGAAGAGCATTCTTACTGAGGGCGATGAGGTGATGATATATCGCAATGGTTCGGCTGCTGCCGACTTCAACGGTATTGAGAAATACAGTTATCTTGACGTTGTGTCGGTACTCTCGACTGCTGATGTGGCAGACCCAGATGTGCTGCGATTTACGCTCAATAAGACTGCCGACATGGCTCATTGGACATTCACCGATCAACATGGACGTAAGCTTGGTGTCACTGGCAAGCAGTCGTTGGCATGGAACGAAGGCTCTACAGAATGGACAGTGGAACTTGGATATGACGGTGCTACCATCACTAATGCAAATGCCGAATATGGCACAATGCGATATAGCACACCGGATAATAGTTATGCACGTTTCAATATGTATACATCCAAGACGTTGCTACTACCTTTCTTATATCGCAAAGGTGAGCAAAATAGCCCAGAACAGTCGCGCTCGCTGACCTTCGACGAGACGGCTATGACGGTGGAATTGGATGAAGCTCATGTGGCTCTTCGTCCGACATTGCTGCCTAAGACTACAACTGACAAGCGCATAAGATGGAGTAGTACAGACGAAAGTGTGGCTACTGTCAATGGTGGATATGTGACACTGCATGGTGTAGGCACTACAACCATCACTGCAACTGCATACGATGGCGGTGCCGAGAGCTCTATAATACTCACCGTTACTAAGCCAACAGGCATAAAGGCTGCTCATACTGAAACAAAGAATGAGGGTGCACGCAAGGTAATGGAAAACAATAGAGTTGTCATTAAGACAGAGAAAGGACAATGGAGTGTTGATGGAGGAAGGGAGAGTTGAGAGTTGGAAGTTGAGAGTTGGAAGTTGGAAGTTGAGGAGAGTTATGAATAGTATTAAGGTAATCATAACTCTCAACTCTCAACTCTTAACTCTCAACTTCCAACTCTTAACTCTCAACTCTTAACTCTTAACTTTCAATTAAGAAGGAGTATGGCATAAGGTGAATGCATAAGAGATACGTCAGAAAACTTTTCATTTGCTGAATGTCACTCCTTCCACATGGTCGTTGACATAGATATTTGCCATGTCGGCTGTTTTATACCATCGTGGTTTGTCGGGCATATCGTCCGAAATCAGTTTGCCGTTTATGGTGAAGTTCTCAAAGCTGATGTTCTTCACCATACGGCTCTGGTCGTAGCCGGCAATGATGCCCATGTTGGGAGCCGAGCCGTGGTAGGCGATGTTGCGCAGTGTGATGTTCTGAATGCCACGTCCAGGGGCAGAGCAATACTTCTTGTTGAAGCACACGCGGAAGTTGAAGAGCATGCCACGGCGGATGTTGTCGATGTTGAAGTTTTGGAATGTGACGTTCTTCACCGTGATATTGTCGCCGTTGTTTATACCGATGCAACCCTGATAGTCGATCTGATTCTCGCAATGCTCCAGGATTTCGATGCCGTCGTACAGCACATTGTCAATCACCTCGTCTTCTGGAGTCTCGCTGTGCAGACCTATCATGATAGGATGAGCCACATCCGCCCACATTACGAAATCTTTGATGGTGATGTTGCGACAACCTCCATGATATCTTTTGCGTGTGCAATAGATAGTGGAGCAGTCGTCGCTGGTGCGTGCAAAGAGATGCTCTTGGTGGATGTTGTTACTTGCGAAGTTTGTAAACATAGATGTCTAAATGAAAGCAAGTTCTAATAAACTGCAATATAAATGACTGATATTCAG
>CAKPST010000024.1 GCA_934183355.1 uncultured Prevotella sp. | reverse complement strand
ACATAATGTTATTGTAAGCCGAAGTACAGCCGAGAAGATGTTCGGCACGGCGAACGCAGCAGGCAAGACGTTTGAGGATGAAAATGGCGATGGAGGCAAAACTACCGTTACCGTAGTTGGTGTGAGCGAAGACATGCCCGACAACTGCACTCTGCCTAACGGCGTGTATATATGCGAGAACGAGAGTGTGATGAATGATTGGAGCGAATGGAGCTTTAATGTCTATATGCTACTTGACAAGCGTGCCAACCCCAAGAAGGTAGAGCGTGCCATAAAACTCGCCCTTATGAAATCTATGGGCTGGAGCGAGAAAGACGAGAAGAGGTTTGACAAGGAGGTCAACATGAAAATCCGCATCACTCCGATGGACGACATTTATTTCTCTGGCGTTGGCAAACAAGATAAGGGCAACCGCAATCTGGTGGGGGTTCTTACCGTGGCTTCTGTCTTCGTGCTGTTCATTGCCATGCTCAATCTGCTCAACTTCTCGCTCTCCGAGATTCCTATGCGCATGCGTGGCATCAATACCCGCCGTGTGATGGGAGCGTCTATAGGCAGTCTGCGCCTAAAGATGATAATGGAGAACGTGATGTTCGCCTTTGTCGCGCTACTCATAGGCATCGTCCTCGTCATTGCTTTCCAGCGTAGCGAATCGTGCATGAAGCTCGTTTCGGGCGACATCCATTTCTCATCGCACATGGTTCTTGCTGCGGTAATGGCTGTTTCGGCTCTCGTCGTGGGTGCCTTGTCGGCTGTTGTGCCTGCATTCTACAGCACGTCGTTCACGCCTGCTATGGTGTTGAAAGGTTCGTTCGGGCTCTCGCCACGTGGCAGACGTCTGCGTATGGCTATCATGGCTGTACAGTTCTGTCTGGCTTTTGCCTTGACTATATATATAGGTGTGATGTCGAGCCAGTCGAGCTACATCTTCAACAGCGACTACGGATTCAACAAGAACGAGGTGTTCTACACACGGTTGTCTGAAGAGGCACAAACCAAGAAGGATGCCGTGCGTGCCGAACTGAAGAAGCTTCCATTCGTGGAGAGCGTTGGTTTTGCACAGAATGCCATTGGCACAAGCGACGGCTATATGGGATGGGGACGTGGCGATGACGAGCATCGCATGGTGCTTCAGGTGTTGCCATGCGACTATGAGTATCTGCGCACCATGCAGCTGAAGATTGTAGAGGGTCGCGACTTCCGCGAGTCGGACATGAAGACGGGTGCCTACGTGCTCAACAAGACTGCCATGGCGCAATACAAATGGCTTGTTGTGGGCGACTCTATTGGTCGTCAGAACTACTGGGGTCCCCAATCTAACTACAACATAGTTGGTGTCTGCAACAACTTCAAGCTCAAGTCTATGCGCTGCGACAACAGCAATGTGGCTGTGGCGTTCGTCATCTTCGGTCCGGACATGGCAGACTGGGGCGACCGTTGTGGTCAGGTGTTTGTACGAGTAGCCAAGAATCAAGACAAGATTGAGGCAAAGCGTCGCATAGCCGAGGTGCTGAACAAGCTGGACGGTTCGCAGAAGTATGAGATGAATTTCCTTGACGACGACTTGCAGCAGACCTACGTCGAGGAGTTCCGCTTTATCTCGCAGGTGAAGTTGTTCGCCATCATCTGCATCATAATAACCATCATAGGAGTGTTCTCGCTTACGATGTTCGAGACCGAGTATCGCCGCAAGGAGATAGCCATACGCAAGGTGATGGGCTCTTCGATAGGCTCCGTAGTCAGTCTCTTCGCCATGCGCTACGCCCTACCTCTCGTCATAGCCTTTGTAGTGGCAGCGCCGATAGGGTGGTGGCTCAGCAAGCAATGGCTGCAGAGCTTCGCCGAGCACACGCCAATACATTGGTGGCTCTTCCCCGTGTCATTCGTTTTGGTGTCGGTGGTGGTGATTGCTACTGTGGTGGTGCAGTCGTGGAGAGTGGCGACGGCTAACCCGGTAGAGAGCATCAAGACGGAATAAACGACAACGTCGACAATGAATGATAAAAAACGACAACGTCGACTAAGGACAACAACGTCAACAACGGATCAACAACTTTTATAGAATGTGCGCCGTGCCAACCGGCACGGCGTTGTGGAGAGAAATTAACGAAACAATTAATGGATAATTAACGAAACAATTAACGGATAAATTAACGAAATAATTAACGGATAATTAACGGGAATTAACGACAAAGAAAATAACATAGTCGTTAATGCCGGTTAATTATCCGTTAATTTATCCGTTAATTGTCCCCTCCCCGCCGTGCTGGTTGGCACGGCGCACAAACTTTAAAGTTGTTGACCCGTTGTCGACGTTGTTGTCCTTTATCGACATTGTTGTCTTTCATCGACATTGTCGTCTTTTACTTCAAGTATTGAGCGAGTTTTTCCACAGCCCGAGCCCTATGTGATATTCCATTCTTGATATCCATTCCCAGCTGTGCGAACGACTCCGTATATCCCTCTGGTATGAAGATAGGGTCGTAGCCGAAGCCTTCCGTTCCCTGCTTCTCAGTAGATATAGAGCCTTTGACAATTCCCTCGAAGAGTGTATAGTCAGCCACATCCTCCTTGCGAGCAAGACAGATGACTGTGCGGAACTGCGCACGGCGGTCATCCTTGCCATCCAGACGTTGCAGAAGCTTCTGCATGTTAGCCTCCGAGTCGTGGTCGGTACCCTCAGCATAGCGAGCCGAGTGAACTCCAGGCTCACCACCAAGCGATGGCACCTCAAGACCAGTGTCGTCAGCAAAGCAGTCGTAGCCGAAGTTGTCGACGATGTAGCGTGCCTTCTGAATGGCGTTGCCCTCAAGCGTGTTGGCAGTCTCGGGAATATCAGCGTGACAACCAATGTCATTGAGCGATAATATCTCGAAGCGAGAACCGAGAATAGAACGTATCTCGTCGAGTTTATGGGAGTTGTTCGTTGCGAATACTATTTTCATAGTCTTCTATGTTATGCTTTTCTATTTCTTTTTTCACCTTCACCTTTATCTGGTCGAATCCCTCGCCATACACACCGATGACACTACTCTGCGACACGAAAGCGCGTGGGTCTATCATCTTGATGAGTCGGAAGATGAGCACCGACTCACGTTTCTTGGCAAGAAGACATATAACCTTCATCTCCTTGCCAGTGTACCAGCCGTGACCATCGAGGATGGTGAGAGTGTGGTCGGTCTTCTCGGTTATAGCCTTGGCTATCTTCTGGTATTCCTTCGAGAATATCATAAACTGCACCGATTGTCGTTGCCAGTTCATAACATAGTCGAGCATGGTACACTCTATAACCATGGTACACAGACCGAATACAACCATCTGGCAACGCTGCGGGAACAGACCGAAGGAGTCGATAAATAGACAGCTACCGATGATGACAAGGTCAACCATGATGAGACCCTTGCCGAGCGATACGTTATAATACTTGTTCACCACGGCAGCTATAATATCAGTACCGCCAGTACTGCCGTTGTTAAGGAATACGATAGCCAATGCCGTACCAGTGAGCATACATCCGATGATGAGCGACATGAAGTCGTTGCCCTCGCCCATGAGTTTGTAGAAAGTGCCGTCTGGCATCTCCACTATCTTCTGTGCGAAATCAAGCATTACGGTTATTGCCAACGTAGCGTAAATAGTCTTGGCAAGGAATTTAATACCGAGTTCCTTTAATGCCGCCACAATGAGCACGGCATTGATAATAAAAAATGTCCACTGAACAGGAAATCCCGTGGCATAGAAAACGATGGCTCCGATACCTGCGATACCTCCGGTTACGATTTCATAAGGCAGTAGGAAAACGGTGAATCCAAAAGTATATAACATAAGTCCGAGAGTTATGTTAAAGTAGTCCTTCGTTTCTTGCCAAATAATTTTGCGGTCGATTGTCATAGGATTTTACAGTTATTGCTTTATTGTTTCTGAGCAAAAGAAGTTGTCGCCTTGCCCACGCTGTTGTGGAGACGTGGGCAAGCGAAAACTTCCTTTGATGTTCTATTTCTATAGTATGTCGTCAGAGAATTACTTAACTACGACATTCACAATCTTCTTTGGCACTACAATAACCTTAACCACCTTCTTGTCGCCAATATACTTAGCGCTCTGCTCGTCGGCGAGAACAGCCTCCTGAATGGCGTCGTTGGTGGCATCGGCTGGGAACTTCTTCTGGAAGCGAGCCTTACCGTTGAATGAGATGGTGAGCTGAACCTCGCTCTCTACGAGATACTCGGCTTTGAACTCAGGCCACTGAGCATCGCATACTGTCGACTCGTTGCCAAGAGCATGCCACAGTTCCTCGGCGATGTGCGGAGCAAATGGAGCGATGAGCACTACAAGCTGCTCAAACACCTGCTTGTTGCGACACTTCTGCTGTGCCAGTTCGCCAACGGCAATCATGAAGGCAGAGATAGAAGTGTTGTAAGAGAACTTCTCGATGTCCTCTGTCACCTTCTTGATGAGCTTGTGCAGCGTCTTCATGCTGTCGGTAGAAGCCTCAACGTCGGCAGAAGGCAAGAACTCGTCGGTGCGGTTGTCGTAGTAGAGGTTCCAGAACTTCTTGAGGAAGCGGAAACAGCCGTCAATGCCGTTGGTGTCCCAAGGCTTGCTTGCCTCCACCGGACCGAGGAACATCTCGTAGAGACGCAGTGTGTCGGCACCATACTTCTCGACAATCATGTCGGGGTTGACAACGTTGAACATCGACTTAGACATCTTCTCGACAGCCCATCCGCAGATGTACTTGCCGTCCTCAAGGATGAACTCGGCATTCTCGTACTCAGGACGCCATGCCTTGAAGGCATCGATGTCGAGAACGTCGGCAGAAACGATGTTCACATCGACATGGATAGGAGTGACGTCGTAGTCCTTCTTCAGACCAGCGCTCACAAAGACAGGAGCCTTAGAGTGGTCGTCGGAATTGATGCGATAGACGAAGTTAGAGCGACCCTGAATCATGCCCTGGTTGACGAGCTTCTGATAAGGCTCCTCCTTGCAGCTCACACCGAGGTCGAAGAGGAACTTGTTCCAGAAGCGTGAGTAGATGAGGTGACCCGTAGCATGCTCGCATCCGCCTACATAGAGGTCGACATTCTGCCAATACTCGTCAGCCTCCTTGCTCACGAGGCACTTGTCGTCCTGCGGATCCATATAGCGCAGATAATAAGCTGAAGAACCAGCGAAGCCCGGCATGGTGTTTAGTTCAAGTGGGAATACAGTCTTGTTGTCCACAAGAGCCTTGTCAACCACCTGCTTCTTCTCTTCGTCCCATGCCCACATCTTAGCGCGACCCAATGGAGGCTCGCCGCTTTCGGTTGGCTTATAGGTTTCAATCTCAGGCAGTTCGAGTGGCAAGCACTCCTCTGGCACCATCTGTGGCATGCCGTCCTTGTAGTAGACAGGGAACGGTTCGCCCCAATAACGCTGGCGAGAGAAGATGGCATCGCGCAGACGATAGTTGATCTTGACACGTCCAAGTCCCTTCTCGGTGACAAACTTCTTGGTAGCGGCAATAGCCTCCTTGACAGTCAAACCATTCAATGAGAAGCCGTCGAGAGTCTGCTTGCCAGCAACTGGCGAGTTCTGGACGGTGCCTTCCTTGGCATCGAAACTTTCCTCAGAAACATCTGCACCCTTGATGAGTGGGATGATAGGCAGGTTGAAGTGCTTAGCAAAAGCGTAGTCGCGAGAGTCGTGAGCCGGAACTGCCATGATGGCGCCGGTGCCATAACCAGCAAGTACGTATTCTGAAATCCAGATAGGAATGTTCTCGCCAGTGAATGGATTGACAGCGTATGAGCCTGAGAATACACCCGTAACAGAGTGGTTAGCCATACGGTCGAGCTCGGTGCGCTTCTTCACATAAGCCAGATACTCGTCTACGGCAGCCTTCTGCTCGGCAGTAGTGAGCTTCTCAACGAGTTCGCTCTCGGGAGCCAATACCATGAATGTAACGCCGAAGATGGTGTCGGCACGTGTGGTGAAGATAGTGAAGTCGAAGTCTTGACCAGCCACCTTAAACTGCATCTCGGTGCCTTCAGAGCGTCCAATCCAGTTCTTCTGTGTCTCCTTGATAGAGTCGCTCCAGTCGATAGTTTCGAGTCCGTCGAGCAGACGCTGTGAGTAAGCCGATGTGCGCAGACACCACTGTTGCATCTTCTTCTGCACAACGGGATAGCCGCCGCGCTCGCTCACACCGTTCACCACCTCGTCGTTGGCAAGTACAGTGCCGAGTCCTGGACACCAGTTCACCATTGTCTCGCCCAGATAGGCAATGCGATAGTTCATAAGAGTCTTCTGCTTCTCGACATCGCTCATAGCTCGCCACTCGTCGGCTGTGAACTCAAGGTGCTCGCTTTCGGCAACATTGAGTCCCTCGGTGCCTTTCTCCTCAAAGCGTGCCACGAGTTTCTCTATAGGCTGTGCCTTCTGGCAAGAATTGCAGAAGAACGACTGGAACATCTTCTGGAACGCCCACTGAGTCCAGTGGTAGTATTTAGGGTCGCATGTGCGCACCTCGCGGTCCCAGTCGAACGAGAATCCGATGTTGTCCAACTGCTGGCGATAGCGTGCGATATTGGCAACGGTAGTCACTTCAGGGTGCTGACCGGTCTGAATGGCATACTGTTCGGCAGGCAGTCCGTAGGCATCGTAGCCCATAGGGTTGAGCACGTTGTAGCCCTCAAGACGCTTGAAGCGTGCGTAGATGTCCGAAGCGATATATCCGAGTGGATGACCCACATGGAGTCCGGCTCCCGACGGATATGGGAACATGTTGAGCACGTAGAACTTCTTTTTCTGCGGGTCCTCGGTGGTGTGATAGGTTTTGTCCTTCACCCACTGGCTTTGCCATTTCTTCTCGATTTCTCTGAAATTGTATTCCATTGTATCTATTTTGTTATAATTTTCAGTTTTATGCAAAGTTACGACTTTTAGTTTATAAGAGATGTATTAAAACTGAAAAAAGCACAAAAAAAACACCGCATGCCCTGAATGTCTGACATGCGGTGTTTGCTTATTTTATATTACTTGCTTGATTGCATTAGTCAATGCTTATTACTTAACCAATACCTTCTTGCCATTGATGATGTAGAGCCCCTTAGGCAGTGAACCAGCCTTAGAAGCTACCTTAACACCACCGATTGTGTAGATTGCGTTTTCTACAGCAGCATCAGTAACGATGTTGTTGATGCCAGTAGTAGTAGCACCTACGATAGTGAGCTTGTTCCAGTCGGCGTTAGCCTTGAATGCCTCAACCATAGCATCAGGAACGATGAGAGTGATGTTCTTGAGATCCTTGCCAAAGTCCTCATCATCGTCTACATACTGTAAGAAGTCAGATGGCATCTTAGGAACTGTTGTGCCTGCAAATGTGCTCCAGTCGATAGTTGTGAGTGAGAAGCAGCTTCCGAAGACAAACTTGCCGAGAGCCATCTTGCCTGGCAACTTAGCTGAGATAAGTTTTGTGCAATGGTCGAATGCACTCTCGCTGCCTGTGATGTTATTGAACTTAGAGAGGTCAACCTCTGTAATCTGAGTGCCATAGAATGCGTCAGTGATGTTGGTTACATTCACACAATCAGAAATGTCAGCGTGCTTAAGGTTTACACAGTTCTGGAAAATAGAACGCAAGCTCTTGAAGTTGGCTGCCTCTTCAGCAGCAGGCATCTTCACTGAAACGAGAGCGCTAAGACCACGGAATACACCATTGTTGCTCACGCCAGTGCTTACGTATGCATATGTACCATGAGCTATCTGAGCCTGGCTCATGTCAATCTCCTCGATAGTAGAGTTGCCTACTGGTGGGAAACCAGTGTTGTTGCCAATGGCTGCGGTGAGAGCCACGAATGAAGATGTCGACCATGTGCCAGTGAGGATGAGCTTCTTAGCATCATTGAGCTGTGCAGGAATTTCATTAGCGTTTATGGTGTAAGTCTTGCCATCATTATCTTGCTCCACAGCACATTCGATAGGCAGAGCTACGTATGTCATCTGAGCCTCTGTGCAATAGTTGCCGAGCTGTCCAGCGCGGTTCTTGCCCCAGCCATAAATCTTGCCATCGGTAGACAATACTGTGCAATAGCCAACACCACCAGCGAGCTGTGTGAACTTAACACCTTCAGGCAACTTAACTACAACAGGCTCTGTAATAACCTTGATGTCGTCAACAGCATCCTGAGAAACACCAGTGCCATCGCCAAGAGCACCGTCGGCATTAGAACCCCATGAGTAAACCTTAGTGATGATTCCGTCCTCGCCAACGCCTACATAGCGGTTGGCATCGCAACCTGTGATAGCTACAACCTTCTCGCCCTCACCGAAGCTAATTTTCATTGGTGAAGAAATTCTCTCGATGTCAGCATCCTTGATGCCAGCCATGTTGAGACTGTTTTCGCCCCATACCCACAATGTGCCATCCTTCTTGATGCCATAAGCAGTATTAACAACAGCAAATATAGATGCCCAATCCTTGTCTGTGCCAAGCTGAACAGGAGACTTTACGAAATTTACATTATTCATGAGAGGCTTGTCCTGGTTGAAGCCCCAACCCCACAATGAACCATCATTCTTGAGAGCTAATGTAAAGTTGTTGCCAACACTTACCTGAGTCCAGTCTGTGTCTGTGCCAACCTGTACGGGTACTGTATAGCTCTTGGTGCTGCCGACACCAATCTGACCCATTCTGCCGTCGCCCCATGCCCACAAAGTGCCGTCAGTCTTGATGGCAGCTGCTACATGACCAAAGAAACGTGAGCAAGTGACATACTTCCAATTAGTGTCTTTACCAACCTGAACAGGAACCTTGTGGCTTGTAGCTCCGTCGTTAACACCTGAAACGCCACTATCGTTGTTGCCTACAGCCCATAATGTACCGTCGCTCTTGATGAAGAAAGCGTATGCCTGACCACCATTGCTCAGCGTCCAATCCTTGTCGGTGCCAACTTGTGTAGGTACTGATGTTTTTACTGTCTTGCTGTCAATACCCATCTGACCTGATTCGTTCCATCCGAACGACCATAGTGAGCCGTCACTCTCAATGGCGTAAGTTGTTCCGTCACCAGTGTTTACACTCTTCCATGTGTGGGTCTGGGCATTCATGCTACAAACACCGAGCATAGCTATAAGGGCTGTACCCATCATTTTACGTGTAAATTGTCTCATAGCTTCATTAATTAAAGTGATTATTATTGTTAATTTTTCTTTTCATAAGGTTTAAGATTGTGGGGTGTTTGTTATGTCGTCTTTAGCGTAGAATCTTAGCCGACTGTCCATTAGGACCAGATACTATGTAGAGACCATGTCCAGCACCCGGAATTGCAATCTGAGCCTTGCCGTCAACAATCTTGCCCTTGGCGAGGATTGTGCCGCCAGCCTCTGTCACGGTCACGTTGCCGTCAGCAGGAGCTGTCACCTCGATGGTGTTGCTGTCGCAGAAGCGTGCTACGAGGCGCTTGCTGCCGTTGGCTGTTGCCGAGTTGATGCTAGTAGGAGTATATGGGATGCTGATAACTGGGCAGATAGCGAATGCGCCAGTGCCACCACCATACATGTTGATGGGTCGCAGATAGTCCAATTCTCCTTTTTGACGTGCGAATGAGTTGTGACAGAGAAGGTTAGAATTCTGTACCATGTCGAGCTTTTTGCCCACCATGTCCTCAAGTATTATGAAATCCTCTGTGGCAGGGTCGTTGCTGAATCCCTCAACGCTTACAAAGAATGTGGTCTTGCCAAACATAGAAAGTGGCTCATCGAACTTGATATTAATAACTGCACCGCCATATATAGGAGCCCATGCTCCGTCTTCGCCGTCAGCCTTGATGTCTTTCATCTTTATTGTACCAACTTCTACTGGAATATATGCGAATGTAGCGTTAGAAGCTGTGATGCTTGTCATCCATACCTTAACTACAATCTGTGCGTCATCCTTAAACTTGGTAGGCTTATGGTGCAAGTATACATTTACACCATCAAGGAATGCCTCGTCAGTGCCGAGCATGAAGAGGTTGCCCCATCCTACAATGTCTACTGCATTGGTGCCGCCTACATAACCTTGACCAGGACCATACTGGAATGCACCGAGTGTGTATGTCGAACCCCACTCACGGCAGTCCATAGTTGTAATCTCTGATGTGCCACCTACCTTTACTGTATAAGGTGCAGTGTATTCTTTGCTGTCAGTGCCGTTGCCCACCTTCAGAGTAGGCATCTTGTATGTGCCAGGCACTGAATAGCTTGCCTTGATGTCAGCTGTGCTGAATGAAGAAGGATTGCTTCCTGGTACGTTCCACTGATAAGAGGTGACGATGCCACTCGACTCGTTGAGATAGCTTGTCTGCTTGTCAGACGAAACCAAGAGCCAGGCGCCGTCATTGATATCCTTATGCTTGAACAGATAGTTGCTGTTGGCGTTGTCATCGGTAGTGATAGTTCCGAGATAAGCCAAAGGCACTGGAGTTTTGTACGAAGGTTTGATATCGCCAAGTGCTTTAACAACCGATTTTGGCTGTGCTGTTGGTGTCAAAATCTCGCTCTTAGGAGTGGCGATGAGTTTAGAAACTACTTGCTGTGCATTTGTCTGGGCTGTGCCCGCAACAGCAAGAACTGCGGTCATAAGACCGGTTCTGAATGGAGTAACGAGATGCTTCATAGTGTTTAGAAATGCTAATAGTTTTGAAATTCTTTATTACTATATTGAGAGTGTCTCTTATTCATAATCAACGCCACAAAATTATATAATTATTTTGACATTATCATACTTTTTTCGATTTTTATTCATGAAAATGTATAATTATTTATACGAAACTGAAAATAAAAGTAAATTATATTCAATAATACGTTTCTTAGTGTTATGAATTTGACTACAAATTGTTCTTTATTGCCACAAGCCAGTTTTAGACCCCATATTGTCCTATATTATAGAAATGAAAGAACGGCAACGTCAATAAAAACGTTGTCGTTCCTGTATATTCTTGTCTTTTTCTATTATTCTCTTCTTCCTTCTATCTAACAACAACTTTTCTTACTCTTCCATCCGAGTACTTCACAATATTTATTCCCTTTTCAGGTTTTGTGAGCAGTCGTCCGTCAATGCTCATTCGCATTGTTTCACGTGGAGCCTTGTTGCTTACACCATTGATAGCAGTGGGGCGCTGTCGTGGAGTGATGACGATGGGGTTGTCGTCGTAACCAGGAATGAGGTGCAGGTTTTCCACTTTGCTCACCTCTGTAGATGTCTCGCCCGTCCATCCACACTGCTGTAGCACACCCGTCTGAATGCGTATGAAGTCGGCGTGATCGAGATGTACGGGATTGCCGTCATTGTCGACAGCCCAGTCGAGATCGAATGTGGTGTACACTTTGTCGTCGTTTGGTGCTGCGTCGGCATAGCCGTAGGAGTCGGCAGCATAGCGGTAGGTAATCCACAACTGAGGATTGTCGGCTTCGGAGCCGTCGCCACCATAATTGATAGCGTTGTCGGGCAGCAGACCTCCTCTGAATGTCAGTTCCTCCTTGTCCTCCCACTGTGGCCAGTAGGACTGCTGATGGAATGACAGTTTCATCAGATAGCCCGATTTGTTGCCCAGAGTTCCGTCGGGTTCGGTCCACGAAGCGTCATATCGTATGTATTGGTCGAAGATGGAGAAGGGCAGCGAGTGGTCGCCCGTCTCGGCTGTAGGCTTATGATATGTGATGTGGAAGTTGTGGCGTTGAGTGGTGTAGTATTCCGACCCTGCCAACTCATACCATTCTGCTGTCTCTGGCGACGAGCCTACTCCGGCATACACTATGCCTGGTTCCACGTTGCCTCCTATCGTTGCCTCGCCATATTGAGGGTCGTTAATGGCATAGAAAGCGTTGCCCAGAATGCGCAGGTCTGAGCCTCTTCCATTCTGTATGGGCTGGTCGAGAGCTACTGTGATGTAGCCACCTGCTGCTCCGAGGCACACAAGGTTGCCATCCTCAAGTTGCTCCTCGCATATGCGCAGTCGTTCTTCCTTGCTCATCGAGGCTTCAATGGCGGGCTGGTTATTGGCAAACTGTCCTGGAGCCGGGCAGTATTCGAGCACTTTAATTGTTTGTTGTGATTGGGCGTTTGCCGACATCGCTAACGAAGCGAGTGCTGCAAAGAGTATTGTCTTAGTTCTCATAAATTTAATTAATAGAATCACACCACTCAATTTCTGTTGATAGAATCTGAGTGCCGCCAACTTTTAGTTCAGGAGTATTTATTCTTATGTCACAGTCTACGACAAAAACGTTGCCTTTAGGAGAGCGAATGACATTTTCGTCATGCATGTCACTAAGGTAGATTCTATCCGTTGTAAATGTCCAATTTCGAGGGTTTACAAGTTTATACCCCAATTTTATTGCATATTCAGCAATCTCATTGTCATTCATGCGACAACCTTGAATGAATGGTTGTTCTACAATAATATTGAACATTCCATAAGAATCTCTTCCAAATCCAAGAACAATCATTCTTGTTGCGGGAAAGTAAGCGTTGTGTAATGTTATCCTGTCAAGAGCCAAAATAGGTTGTATGAAATAATCAAGTCCTATGACTTTCACAAGCGAAGTACCATTGTCGTACACATGTGCTTCTCCTCCTTGTGCTATTTCCTCACCCAATAGTTGTGGGATGGAAGTGTCGGTATGGTCAATCCAACATCCCGTTTTTCTTGCCCATTGCTCTATGCGTTCAGCTTGCGCCTCTCCGCATTGCTGCTCTCTTTTGAAACTGCCTTCTGGCGCAGAGAGTTTATCTGGTTCAATTTCTGCTCCCGCGAGTAAGGATGCAATGACATGATTTGTACCTCCCTCAATGCAGCCATGCTGCTCTGACGGTGAAAATCGTTTGTAAACAAGCCGTTGTGAGATGAAGTTTTCTGCATATTCTTCTAATTTTGAAAGACCGTGTTGATTGAATCCTTGATGAATAATATTAAGAATTGATTGCCAAAAATCTTTGTTTGTCATAATCATTTTCTTTATTTTGCAAATATACTCAATATTGTTTAAACATCAAAATAATCAGTTCTTCAATTCTTGTTCATTGTCTCACTTCTGGAGTTGGATTAGGGCATGCCACAAATCCTGACGGATTTACTCCTCGTAGCAGATAGCGGCTTATTTGTTTGCCGTCGCATCCAAACTCATACACATATCCGTTGGTGGCGTATGCACGTGCGTCGCTGGCATATAGATGACCCGAATGGGGCGAGATGTATATGCCGTAGGGCGACTGCATTTGGCGTATGATTTCTTCGGCAGCGCTGTAGTCGTCGAGTCCCACAGTGGACTGCATTGAGGGCAGCGCCACGGAGTGCATGGAGTAGGCATAGGTGCCAGTGATATGCGAGTAGTCAGAGCCTATCATGTAGAAGCGATTGCGATAAGCGCAGTTGTATGTAGCAGAGAAGTCGAATGTGCGAAACTCATCGTTTGCCATATTCAGTATGATGCAGCGTGGGGCGATGGTGTACATGTCGCCGGCTGAATTGATGCATACATACTGTCCGCACACCGACATGTCGCCGTATAGATTAGGACAACCCGTGTCGATGCGTCTCAGTTCGCGCATGGTCTGCGTGTCTACCACACTGATGGTCTGCTCATATCCATGGTCCTTGGTCTGTGTGGCATATCCGCCCGTGTTGGCTATGTATAGTCGTCCGTCGTAGTAGGCTATTCCCTCAGGCTCATATCCCACGTGGCATGTGTCTACTATCTGTTTGCTTCGGATGTCTATCTTAGCCACATATCCCTTGTTGGCATACGATGTCACATACAGATAGCCACGGTTGTCGGTGGCAAGTCGTCGGTTGTTGGGGATGTTTTCGGTGGCAGCTATGGCTGTGCCGTCGGGACGTATATACTGTATGATGTTCGACCAGTTGACACTGATGGCTATCAGCGTGTCGTTCACTTGTAGTATGTCGTTGCCGGTGTCGCCCAAGTGACGTCCTGGATTCTGCTGTTGAAACCATCGGCTTGTCAGCACACCATGGTCGAGCAGAGCCAATGACGCGTTGTCCATGCCCCATAGTCCCTCGCATAGGATGATGAGGCGGTCGGAGTCGGCAGTTGGTTCTGTCGTATTGGTGTAGTCGGCAGGCTCAAGCGAGCACGCTGCAAGCAGCGGGCAGATAGCCATTAGCCATAGCTTGAATTTATATAATGGGTTCGTGTTAGACATATTTGTTATCTACTGATTACATTTTCCACTGCAATGTGAACTTCCAGTTGCGCCCTGGCATAGGATAGCGCTTCACCACTTCGTGTCGTGAGTCGGTGATGTTGTTGCACTCAATGGTGGTCTGCAACGAGTGATTGCCTATATTGAAGCTCTTGTTGAGCTTCAGGTCAACTGTCTGCCATGCACCGAGCATGTCCTCTCGATTGTTTGAAATGAGCGAAAATCTATTGCCCGTATATAGCCACGACGTGCAGAGCGAGTAGCCGTCGTAGCCAAGGTCGAGAATGACGGAGGCAGAGTGGAGGGGCGAGTAGGGTATGGTGTTCTTGTATTCGGGGTCGGAGGGCGACGAGTAGTCACGGTCGCGTTGACATGTATAGTTGGCATTGGCAGACAAGGAGAACTTGCCCCACGTGCGGTCGTAGCCAGCGGTGGTGCTGATGCCGAGCGACTTGACGAGTCCGAAGTTGACCATCGACCATCGGAACTGGCACTTCATCGGTATCGCCACAATCTTGTCCTCAATGCGATTGTAGTACATGTCGAGTGCAAGGTGCAGATGGCTGTCCTTGTAGTCGGCTCCGAGGTCCCACTGCGAGGTGTATTCGGGCTTCAGCTGTGCGTTGCCCACGAGTGTGTAGTAGAGGTCGTTGAGCGTCGGTGCACGGAATATGCGCTTGTGGAAGGCACGCACTGTCCATGGTCCGCCGTGCCACGAGGCGAGATACATCGGTGCAAGTCGGCTCAACGGCTTGGCAGCAGAGCCTCCTTTGTTGGATATATGGTCGGAGATGTGAGTATAGAGCAATGCCACATTAGCCTCAAAACCACGATAGGACGCTATGGCAGAGAGCAGCGACTTGGAGTCGAGACGATAGACGTATGCAAACTTATAGACATCGGCATTGAGATCGCTCCATCTTAGGTCGGTGCTTGCCGTCAACGACATATAGCGTGTGTTCCACGCTCCGGCTACAGAGCCGTAGATGTCCTGCTGAGTGTAGTGGTTGTTGCAGTACATGGTCGAGGCGTTGGTCTGTGGGTCTTGCAGATAGTGCAGATAGTCGTAGGCATACTTCAGATTGGTCTTCAATGCGAAGTGTTCCCAAGCATGCTTGTACGACGACTGTATGAAGAAGTTTTGGTCCCACTGTCGGTCGGTGGAGTCCCATTGGTCAGAGAGTCTTCTGATGACAGGTCCGGGCAGTCCGCGCTCCGAGTTGTAATAGTATATATGTGTGGACAGTCCGCGATAGAATCCGGCAGCCTCCAGTCGATAGAAGGTGATGTCCGAGTTGTGGCGTGTGCCCACGGTGTCCTCTTGCTCCGAGTGGAAACTAAACTTATAGTTGCCCTTGGTGTGCTGATATTCGGCATCTACGAACAGAAGGTCTTTCAATGAGAAATATCCTTTCAGCTTGTTTAGCCCGAACGAGCCGTTGCCATATTCCACGGTGTATGTAGTCTGCGTGGGACGCTTGGTCTGCATATACACCGTGGCTGCCGAGGCATATTCCGAAGCCGACTGTAGACGCTCGTTGCGATTGGCATTATACAGCGCCACCGACTCCATGTTAGACAGCGAATAGCGTCCAAGGTCTATCTGCCCATTCTGCGCATTGGTGATGCGTATGCCGTCAAGATATACGCCCACATGCTGCGAACCGAGCGAGCGCACGTTGACAGTCTTGAGTCCACCCAGTCCGCCATAGTCCTTTATCTGCACACCAGAGAAATACTTCAGTGCATCGGCAACGGACGTGGTGGAGAGGTCTTGAAGCATGGTGCCCTTGAGAGTCTGCGAGGGTGTGAGATAGTGAGGCCGCACGCCTACCACTGCCACGTCCTTGAGAGTCTGTATGGAGTCGAGACGTTGGGCATGGGCGGCATGAGGTAGGGTGAGTGTCAGTGCAAGAGTGCAGATAGCCTGGATATTATTCATTTCTATTCTGTTTACTTCACCACCACTTTCTTGACACTTCCGTCAGAGTAGCGTACGATGTTCAAGCCATGCTGAGGCTTGCTGATGCGGCGGCCATCGATGGTGTATCGAGCCACTTCCTGGCTATCGGTAGCAGTGGCTGTTGAGGTGATAGCTGTAGTAGAACCCTTGAGAGCGAACACTGGCATCTCAGGGAACCAATAGTTCTTCTCCATAGGATATACAGCCTTCAGTGTGGCATCTGTAGAGTCGTATACACGCAGTTCCGACTCGTCGCCCCATGCGCTACCCTTAGTCACGCTCAGATAGAGGTCGCCATTGTCTGGATTGACACGGCATGCTGCTCCATATACGTAGGGCTTTGGGTCGGCGGCTGTGGTGAAGTCGAGCAAGAGAACAGTCTGTTTGCTGTCAATGTCAAACTTGTAGATATGCTGTCCGTTAGTCCATGGACCTGTAGCACCGTTCCAGAAGAGAGCGTTCTCTGTAGTTGAAGCAGTGAAGCAGTCGGGATTCCATGCACCCCAGTTGTTAGTGGGCTGATTGACGTCCGACGGCAGAGAGATGTTCTCTGTAGTTTCAGTTTCGGGATTGAACTTCACGAGGTGGTCGGCAGTCTTGCCGCTGGCTCCCACTCCGGCTGTGAGCCATATAGAGCCGTCCTTAGCCTGCACTATAGAGCAGTAGGTGCCTTTCTCGCCCTCGTTGTTGATAGTCTTTACGAGTTTGTCGTCCTCGGTGTCGATGACGAGCAGACCACGCTTCACGTCTACGGCATACACCTTGCCGTTGTGGTATATCATGTTGCCAGTCTGGTTGTTGGTCAGTCCGTCAGTACCCTCAATGAGTTTCACCACCTCAAAGCTCTCAAGACTGATGACGTATACGCCGTTAGTGGTGCTGAGATAGCCCTTGTTGAGCTCGGCAATGGGCAGAAAAGCACGTCCGTCGGCAGCAGCTCCATAGTTGGTCTTGATGCTGTTGATGACAGCCTTAGTCTCCATAGTCTTGGCGTCGCACACAACGAGTGTAGGGTCGTTGGCTTCAAAGTCGTTGGGTTTCATTTTCTTGCATACGATGTACATGTTTTCGCCGCATATAGTGGCGTAGCATCCTGTAGAGCCCAGCTCTATCTGTTTGCCTTCTGATGTAATGGGTACACGATACTCCCATTCGCCGTCACGGTCGAGGAAGTTGATGGTGGCACGCTGCTTGCCAAACTGGCCCTCGTTGAGCATGAATACACCATCGGTATATTCCTTCTGCTGTGCAGACACAGATGTAGTTACGAACAAGCCGGCAAGAAGTGCAGCCGACAAAATGTGTGAGAAGTTGAATTGTTTCATAAACTGTACTATATATATATGTATAAATCTTCGTTTGCCATCCACGCCCAGTCCACGAGGCGCATCGTTGATGACAGTCTATCGGCAATATCCGTATGCAGAATATTTTCGGCAGGTCTTCTGACTCGCCGCCCAGACGCGAACGCCTTCCCGAGATAAGAACATTCCATATATAAAAACATTGTTCTCAGTGGCTTATCTTGTTCGCGCCCGATAAAAGGGCGGCTCACAGCTGCGGGACAGTTGGGGACTCTCACCCCATTCCCTTTTAATCGCCTCAAGCCCATAAACTGTGGGTGGAGGCGAACCGTTGCGAGTGCAAAGGTACATATTTTTTTTAAATATGGATGAGGGAGTAAATAAAAATACGTATCTTTGCGGACATAATAACAAGCAAAATCAACAACTTATGAAAATTTATTTTAACCATAAAGAAGAAGTATGGAACTCATGGTCGCACGGCGTTGGCATCATCCTCGGACTCGTCGTTGGCACCGTTTTCCTCGTATGGTGTGGCTGGGCACGTAATGGTTGGGCTACGGCTGGCATCATCCTCTATCTCTTCGGCATGCTGTCGAGCTACATTGCGTCCACCGTCTATCACGCCATATCTGCATGGTCGCCCTGGAAGGAGCGTCTGCGCAAGTGGGACCACGCCGCTATCTACTGGCACATAGCCGGCAGCTATTCGCCCATAACGCTCGTTGCTCTGCGTGAGTATGGCTATTGGGGATGGGCGTTGTTCGGATTTATATGGCTGGCAGCTATAGCTGGCACCATCAAGAGCTTCATGGGACTCAAGGGCCATAGCTACATAGAGACCGTATGCTATGTAGTGATGGGACTCAGTGTGCTCGTGGCATTTGGTCCGTTGATGCAGTGTGTCGACCCGTCGGCCTTGGTATGGATTATAGCCGAGGGCGTGGCATATATCACAGGTGCCGCTTTCTACTGTCTGCGCAAGCAGCGATTCATGCACACCGTCTTCCACTTCTTCGTGCTCGCAGGTTCGGTGTGTCACATCATTGCAGTGTGGGATATAATGATGAGATGGTTGTAAATAAAAATTAATGTATTTTTATTGAATTAATATTATCGTGTTATGCAAATTATTTATACCTTTGCATCGCAATATAATTAATTACTTAAACAATCTACTTATGAAGAAATTTTTACTCTCAGCAATGGCGATGATGACTATCGCTATGAGTGCTAATGCCCAGAACTTTGGTGCAGAAACTCCAAGTTTTGTGAAGTTGGAGCGCGAAGCTTCTAATGTAAATTTGGTAACAGAGAAGTCTCAGGGTATTAAGAAAATCAAGGCAGGCGAAACACTTCTTACCTACTTGGAAAGCGAAGAGTCTCTTGATTTTGAGAAAACTGCAAAATACCAAAGCGCAGAAAGAGTTGGTGCTATGTTTAATGACCTTATGAAGTATAAGAACTATGAAGTGCTTGGTCTTCGTTTTGCTGTAGTTTGCGACCTTGGTCCTACTGGTATGGCTTTTGTATATTCTTACAAGAACGATAGACTTAATTTCCAAGGCGAGTACAATCTTCCAAGTGGAAAGTATGAGATAAGTGAGATAGATAAGGACAACAACCTCACCGTAAAGTGGAATGAAGTTTATTTTGACCAGACATATAAAATAGGTGGTAGAGAGAATGGATTGCAGTATGGTATTGCCTTTACTATGAAGGATCGCTATCCGCAAGTTATTGGAAAGACAACTATGCTTAAGGATGATTATATGTCTGATCTTCCATCATGCTATGGTTTGTATGTCACCCTCAACGGTAAAAAACAGTGGGGCTCATTTGCAAACGATAAAAATCCCTTCACTCCTGCTTTCCAGATAATCGCCAAGGATCCTAACGGTCAGACAGTAATCTTTGGTGTTAATGGTGCTTCAGAGCCAGTAGCATTCAAGTATTATTCTCCTGATGGCAAGGAGCTTTCTGCTCCTCAGAAGGGTCTGAACATCATCAAAATGAGCGACGGCACATCACGCAAGGTATACGTGAAGTAATCGCAATATAACAACGTCTTTTTTCCCCTCCCTCACCGCGCCAAGTGCGGAGAGGGAGGGGAAATTGTTTATATGCTGCAATTAGCGAATAAATTAGCGAATAAATTAACGAATAATTAACGGCTTAATTAACGGGTAATTAACCGGCATTAACGACTACGTTTATTTTCTTTTGTCGTTAATTCGCGTTAATTATTCGTTAATTAAGCCGTTAATTTATTCGTTAATTAAGCCGTTAATTTTTCGTTAATAATTAGTGTGCTTCAAGCCAGTTGTCGCCCCAGCCAGAGTCTGCCACCAACGGCACTTGCAGCGGATAGGCATTCTGCATTTCTTCGAGCACAATCTTCTCCACTACTTCCTTCTCCTCAGGCAGTACAGAGAAGTTGAGTTCGTCGTGTACTTGCAGAATCATTTTCGACTTGATGCCCTCGCGGCGGAAACGCTCGTAAATCTTCACCATAGCAATCTTGATGATGTCGGCAGCCGAACCTTGTATCGGAGCATTGATGGCGTTGCGCTCGGCAAAGTTGCGCACGGTGGCGTTGTGCGATGTGATGTCGGGCAGATAGCGGCGACGATGGAAGAATGTTTCGGCATAGCCATGCTCGCGTGCCAGTTCCTTTGCCTTCTCCATATAGGCGTGAACCTCGGGGAATGTCTCGAAGTAGCCATCGATGAGCTGCTTAGCCTCGTCGCGGCTTATCTCCAGACGCTCAGCCAAACCGAAGACTGTGATGCCATAGATGATGCCAAAGTTGGCACGCTTAGCCTTGGTGCGCTGGTCGCGGCTCACGTCCTCAATCTTCTCCTTGTATATACGTGCGGCGGTGGCAGCGTGGATGTCGTAGCCCTCGCGGAACGCCTCAATCATGTTTTTGTCGCCAGAGAGATGGGCCATGACGCGAAGTTCAATCTGCGAGTAGTCGGCAGAGAAGAAGAGGCATCCAGGCTCGGGGATGAAACACTTGCGTATCTCTTTGCCCTCCTCACCACGAACAGGGATATTCTGGAGGTTGGGGTCGGAAGATGAGAGGCGGCCTGTGGCTGTAACCGCTTGATTGAAAGAGGTGTGGATATGTCCGGTGTGTGGGTTGATGAGCTTCGGTAGGGCGTCAACGTAGGTGCCCAGGAGCTTCTTCAGTCCGCGATGTTCAAGGATATGGTCGACAATGGGAGCCTTAGAGCGCAACTGCTGTAGCACCTCCTCGGAGGTGACAAACTGTCCCGTCTTGGTCTTCTTGGGTTTGTCCACAATCTTCATCTCGCCGAATAGCACCTCGCCCACCTGCTTGGGCGACGCGATGTTGAACTCGTGTCCGGCAAGAGCATAGATGTTCTGCTCGATGAGCTTCATGCGCTCGGTGAGCACCTTGGATGTCTCGGCAAGCGCATCCGTGTCGAGTAGCACACCATTCATCTCCATCTCGGCAAGCACGGGGACAAGAGGCATCTCTATATTGTAGAAGAGGTCTTCGACATTGGCTTCCTTGAGGCGCGGCTTAAGGACGTTGTACAGACGCAGTGTCACGTCGGCATCCTCGGCAGCGTAGTCGCAGATGGCAGCGGGCGAGAGGTCGCGCATGCTCTTCTGCGACTTGCCCTTGGGACCAATCAGCTCGTCGATATGTATGGTCTGATAGTTGAGCAGCGTCTCGGCAAGTATGTCCATGTTGTGCTTCTGCTCGGGTTGTAGCACGTAGTGGGCGAGCATGGTGTCGAACATCGGGGCTGCGAGGCGCACACCATAATTCATCAGCACCTCCATGTCATACTTGATGTTCTGTCCTATTTTAAGGATTTCGGTGCTTTCGTATAGTGGTTTGAATATGTTAACAATTCTTTTCGCTTTTTCACGTTCGGCAGGAATTGCCACATAAAAAGCCTTGCCTTCCTCCACCGAGAAGCTCAAACCCACCAATTCGGCATCGACAGGATTGACAGAAGTGGTCTCTGTGTCTAGACTAAGAATTGATTTTGTAACAAAAAAGTCAAATAATTTGCGTGCATCCTCCTCATTATCAATGAGTTGATAGTCGTGAGAGGTGGTTTTTAGGCTCTCAAAACTCGAAAATTCTGGAGCAACTGCATCAATGGTCGGATTTTCTGCAAATAAATCGAGTTGTTGATTAACAACTTTTTGCTGTTGTTGAGGCTTCTTTACAAATTTGTCCAAAAGGCTCTTAAATTCCAGTTCGGTGAAGATTTCGGCGAGTTGGGCAGTGTCAGGCTCCTGCACCTTGAGCTGGTCGAGGTCGAGCTCGATAGGCACATCGGTGCGTATGGTGGCAAGAAACTTCGACATGCGTATGTCGTCGACAGCAGCCTCTACCTTCTCGCGCAGCTTGCCCTTGATTTTGGATGAGTTCTCAAGCATGTTGTCTATGCTGCCAAATTCGCCGATGAGTTTGGCGGCAGTCTTCGGACCCACTCCCGGACATCCAGGGAAGTTGTCGGCAGAGTCGCCCATGAGAGCCAGGAGGTCGATGACTTGTGAGGTAGAGGAGAGAGCATATTTCTCGCAAACCTCAGCAGGTCCCATAGTCTCGTAGCCTCCACCATGACGAGGACGGAACATGAAGACATTGTCCGACACAAGCTGCCCATAGTCCTTGTCGGGAGTGAGCATATAGGTAGTGATGCCCGCCTTGCCCGCCTTGGTGGCAAGCGTGCCGATAACATCGTCAGCCTCGAAGCCGTCCACCTGTAGCACTGGGATGTGCATAGCAGTGATAATCTGCTTGATGATAGGCACCGACGCGCGTATGTCCTCTGGAGTCTCCTCGCGTTGAGCCTTGTATGCGGGGAACGCCTCGTCGCGGAAAGTCTTGCCGTGGTCGAAAGCCACGCCGATATGTGTGGGTTGTTCCTTAGTTAGAATCTCGTTGAGCGTATTGACAAATCCCATGATGGCAGAGGTGTTCATGCCCTTGGAATTGATGCGTGGATTCTTGATGAACGCATAGTAGGCGCGGTAGATGAGCGCATAGGCGTCGAGAAGAAATAGCTTGTTCATTGTATTTAATATTGTTTTGGTGTAAAATTACAAAAAAAATGTCACTAATAACGGCAAAATCACTAACTTTGTAGTAAATATTATAATACAATGGATTATCTGTCAATCATTAAGCAACCCATAGAGGCGGAACTCGCCGATTTTATAAGTCTTTTCAACAAGTCGCTCTCGCACGAGGACGGTCTGCTCGGCTCTGCGCTTGAGCATATCCGCAAGCGTGCAGGCAAGCGCATGCGACCAATGCTGATACTGCTCATGGCTAAGAATTTCGGACAGATAAACGATGCCACGCAGAATGCTGCAGTGGGTCTTGAGCTGCTGCATACAGCCTCGCTCGTACACGATGATGTGGTGGACGAGAGTGAGGAGCGACGCGGTCAGGCTTCGGTCAACGCTACGTACGACAACAAGGTGGCGGTGCTCGTGGGCGACTATATTCTGTCTACGGCTCTGCTGTGTGTGGCTCGCACTCACTCGGAGCAGATAGTGACTTATCTTGCTGAGCTTGGACGCACTCTGTCTGACGGCGAGATATTGCAGCTGTCGAACATTGGACGCAAGGACATCTCTGAGGATGTCTACTATGACGTGATAAAGCAGAAGACGGCGGCGCTGTTTGAGGCGTGTGCTGGCATTGGTGCGTTGTCGTCGGGAGCCTCGGAAGAGGATGTTAAGGCGGCTAAATTGTTCGGTCAGAATTTGGGCATCATCTTCCAGATACGCGATGACATCTTCGACTATTACGACTCGACGGAGATAGGTAAGCCTACTGGCAACGATATGGCTGAGGGTAAGCTGACGCTGCCCGTGATATATGCTGTGAACAATGGGGGAGAGGAGTCGATGCGCGAGCTTGCTCTGAAGGTGAAGGAGCATGAGGTGAGTGCCGATGAAATCGCGAAACTTGTGGCTTATACCAAGGAAAAGGGTGGTATAGAATATGCTGAACGCAGGATGTGGGAGTTTCACGCTGAAGCGCAACGATTCCTTGACGAAAAGGTGGAACAAGAGGATGTCAAGGCGGCACTACAGACTTATCTGGACTTTGTGATAAAGAGAACGAAGTAGGGGCATAGCTAGGTTAGCCTAGGCATTCCTAGGAACTGAGCCTAGCTATGCTTTCCTAGTCACTCCTAGAAGAACTTAATCTGCTCTCCCTTAAGCTCGCTCAACAGCATATTTGCGAGGCGCGATGTGCCGAGGCGCAGCCACTTATTAGTGAGCCACTTCTCGCCTAGCACCTCCTTGACGATAGTGTAGTAGATGATAGCATCCATGACGGTGTTGATGCCACCAGCAGGCTTGAAACCAATCTGAATGCCCGTTTCATCGTAATACTCCTTGATAGCCTGACACATCACGTAGGCAGCCTCAGGAGTAGCGGCAGGCTCCATCTTACCAGTAGAAGTCTTGATGTAGTCGGCACCAGCATACATAGAGAGGATAGAAGCCTTCTTGATGTTAGAGGCAGTCTTGATAGCACCTGTCTCAAGGATAACCTTCATGGCAACATTCTCGCCGCAAGCAGCCTTAAGCTCTGAGATATCCTCGCATACACCCTCGTAGTCGCCAGAGAGGAACTTGCCAACCGGCATAACGATGTCGATCTCTGTAGCACCGTCGGCAACAGCAAGCGATGTCTCAGCCACCTTAACCTCAATGCGAGCCTGTGATGAAGGGAATGAACCCGATACGCAAGCTATCTCTACACCGTCTACCTCAAGCGACTCTGACACTGTCTTGGCGAAGCAAGGATAAACGCAGATAGTAGCCACGTGTGGCAGGTCGGGATACTCGTTGTCAAAGTCATTGACACGCTCGGTGAAAGCGAGCACGCTAGTGTCGCTGTCTGTAGTCTTGAGAGTGGTCAACTCGATGCTACCAAAGAGGAAACGCTTAACATCCATAGTGTCGTTCTCAGGCACTTTCTCAGCGATGATCTTGTGTACAGCGTCGCGTACAGCCTGGTCGTCGATGTTGGTGTTATACTTGGCGAGAGCCTCTTCATACTTGCTCATCTTCTGAGCACCCTGGTTGTCCTGATTGTTCAGGATAATGTCTTTAATAATTCCCATTTGTTTTATTTTTGATTTAGTTTAGAATTGTTTTTATGGCGGTCTTTATCCCGCTTGGTCTTCTTGTCAAAGCTCTTTTGAAGAGCATCTGTGAGGTCGACACCTGTCTGGTTGGCAAGGCAGATGAGCACCCATAGGATGTCTGCCATCTCCTCGGAGGGGTCGTGCGATTCGCCCTCCTTGAAACTCTGGTCGCCATAGCGACGAGCCATGATGCGGGCAAGTTCGCCAACTTCCTCTGTAAGGCAAGCCATGTTGGTAAGCTCGGAGAAATATCGCACGCCATACTCCTTTATCCAACGGTCTACCGCCTCTTGTGCTTCCTTTATTGTCATATCGTTATGTGTGATTTTATATCTCCAACGACTGTCCCATAAGCTTCATGTATAGTAAATATACAATCCAGATGGCGAATGTCGCGATGAAACAAATACGGAATATAGCTCCTATCTTTTTAGACCTTTTGGCTGCACGGAAAGGTTGGGGAAAATCAATGTAGGTATTAATAGCGGATCCTATCAATATCGACATACATCCCATAAAACGATACCATACAAAGTTGGCTCCCCATGTGTCGTAGGTGTGCAGCATCACTAAGCCTATAATGATCAGAATGTATGCAGTTGTTGTTAGAAACTTCTTCATATCTTATTCCTTATTTTTGGTGTCCATGCAGATGGTTACGGGGCCGTCGTTGAGCAACTCCACCTTCATGTCTGCTCCAAATTCACCCGTTCCCACCGATTTGCCGAGTGCTGCCGAGAGCTTGGTGCAGAACTCCTCATAAAGCGGAACCGATATCTCGTGGCTTGCCGCACGAAACCACGACGGGCGGTTGCCCTTCTTGTAGGATGCGTATAGCGTGAACTGGCTCACCACCAAAGCCTCGCCCTGCACGTCGATGATGGAACGATTCATGACACCATTCTCGTCGTCAAACACACGCAGAGCAGCCACCTTTCTCACAAGCCAGTCGACATCCTCAGATGTGTCGCTCTCCTCCACGCCGAGGAGCAAGAGGAAGCCTTTGCCGATATGTGATTTTACTGTTCCGTCGATGGTGACTGATGCGTGCTGTACACGCTGAATAACTGTTCTCATATAGTGTTTTTTGGTTTATGTCAGTAATCATGTTTCGTGGTTGAAACGTGAACAAAGATATTATAAAATATTGATACTTGCAAACAATAATACAAATATATGCTAAAGGCACATGGAAAGGATGTTAAATATGATGCTTTTCCTTTGAAATATCACGAGAATTTGATAATTTTGCAAAGTCAAACCAAATGGTTTTTTGTATTAATAGATTATCATAAAGTACATTAGGTAAAGACTTTTAGTTTTTAGTATAATTTGATATAAGGATTGGCTTACTGTCGGCTCGTGAGAGTAGTAGTGGGCAAAGGAAGATTTTTTTTCAATCTTCTCTGTGTGTGCGCTAAGGTCGTGAGATCATGGCGCATTTTTTTGCCTTATTCAAGGCGCAGCCCTTATTGGGGCTTGCCTTGTTTGTCCAATCCTTCCTTTATCTTTTGTGCTTTGGCTGCTCCTACTATTTTCGCCAAATCCTCTAATGACGCTTCGCTTATGCGCTTGACACTCTTGAAGGCTTTGAGCAGACGGTCGCGTGTGGCAGGGCCTATGCCTGGAATGTCGTCGAGGATGCTGTGCAGGGCATGCTTCGAACGCTTGTCGCGGTGGAATGATATGGCGTAGCGGTGTACCTCGTCCTGTATCTGTGTCAGAACGTGAAACAGTTCGGAGTCGGTCTTCAGGGCGATGGTCATGGGCGGATTGCCAAAGAGCAGTTCGTTGGTGCGGTGGCGGTCGTCCTTGGCAAGTCCGGCGATGGGAATGTCAAGATGCAACTCGCCCTCCACAACTTCACGCACTACGCTCATTTGGCCCAATCCACCGTCGGTGATGATAAGGTCGGGCAGGGCAGTGCCTTCTTCCATCATGCGTGAATAGCGTCGGCGCACCACCTCTTGCATTGAGGCGTAGTCGTCGGGACCAACCACTGTCTTGATGTTGTATTTGCGATAGTCCTTGCGCGATGGTTTCATGCCTTTGTAGACAATGCAGCCAGCCACAGCATCGGTGCCCGAAATGTTGGAGTTGTCGAAACATTCAATATGATAAGGCAGTTTTTTGAGCTGTAGTTTTTGCTGCAACTCCTTCATCAGACGAGTCTGCTTTTGCTCGGGATTCAGCTTTTCAGCCTGCTTTAATCGGTCGAATTTATATTGTTTGCAATTCATTTCGCCGAGTTCGAGCAAATGTTTTTTGTCACCACGTTGCGGCACGAAGAACTGTGCTTCGGTTAATTGCCAGTCCATGTCAAAGGGTACGATGATTTCCTTAGCCTTGCTTTGGAACCTTTCGCGTATTTCGGGAATAGCCGTAAGTAGCAATTCGCGGTCGGTTTCATCGAGCTTGCGTTTGTATTCGAATGTGAAACTCTGGTTGACAGCTCCATTCTTGACGTGTATATAATTGATGAACGCAGTGCGATTGAGTTCGTCGTCGACGATAGTGAAAACATCCACGTCGGTGATGGTGTGGCTCACCACCTCGCTTTTGGCACAAAAACTCTCAATCAACATATATTTCTGCTTCAACTCCTCGGCCTCTTCAAACTTCAGTTCGGCAGCTTTTCGCTGCATTTCTTCGTAGACATGTTGTGAGAGTTGGCGCGTGTTGCCCTTCAGAATTTCGCGAGCCTGTGCTATGGAAGCCTGATAGTCTTCGAGCGATTGCTTGCCACAACATGGCGCCTTGCAGTTGTGAATGTGATATTCAAGGCACGGTTTGTACTTGCCCTGTTCTATTCCCTCCTTCGTGATAGGCATCCGGCAAGTGCGCGGCTTGTAGAGTTTGTGTATCAGTTCGAGCACGGCGAACATACTTCCTGTGTGCGAGTAGGGACCAAAGAAAGTGCCGAAGCGTTTGTTTATCTGTCGGGTCTTGAACACACGCGGCAGATACTCGTTGGTGACACATATGCTCGGGTAGGTTTTGCCGTCCTTCAGCAATACGTTGTAGCGAGGGTTGTATTTCTTGATAAGGCTGTTCTCAAGCAATAGCGCATCCTCCTCGGTGTTCACCACCGTGTAGCTGATGTCCTCAATCTTAGACACCAGAACCTTGGTCTTGAATCTGTCCACCTCCTTATGGAAGTAGCTCGACACGCGTTGCTTTAGGCGCTTCGCCTTGCCTACGTATATGATGGTGTGGTCGGCATCGTAGAACTGGTAGCTGCCCGGTTTGTCGGGCATGTTGAGCACAATGTTCTTGAGGCGTTCGATGCGCTTAGCGTTTTCTTCTTTAGTCATGTTGCCTGTTGTTAGAGTTTTGCCTGTACAGCCTGTAAGTGGTTCGAAACTAAGGAGGTTGCCCTGTTTTGTTTCACGTGGAACTATAAGCGGAGGATTGGAAGGCTCTGCTTCCCTCTCTTTATAGAAAAGCGCGGCAGGCATGTGAGCCTGTCGCGCCTGTTCCTGTGTGAGCACCTGTGATGCTTTCTCGATTAAATCTTGATGAGTGATGTGATTTCGATGTCCTCGTCGAAACCCTCGCGTCCGTTGAGACCCTCGTTGACAAGCTCGATGATGAAGTTGGCGTATACCTTCTTAGGACCAAACTTCTTCACGAGATTATAGGCAGCCTTCATGGTGCCTCCTGTTGCGAGCAAGTCGTCGTGGAGCAGTATCACGTCGTTCTCGTTGATGGCATCCTTGTGAATCTCGATAGTGTCCTTGCCATACTCCTTAGCATAGCTCTCCTGTACGGTGTCGCAAGGAAGCTTGCCAGGTTTGCGGCAGAGCACCACGCCAGCGCCAAGGCGGAGGGCGAGAGCAGACGACATCACGAAGCCGCGCGACTCAATGCCGACAATCTTCGTTATGCCCTTGTCCTTGTAGAGATCGTACATTTCATCGCAAATCTCCTGTAGGCAAGCGTTGTTCTTGAAGAGTGTTGTTACGTCGCGGAAGTTGATTCCCTTCTTCGGCCAATCTGGTATGCAACGCAGATTGTCAAGCAATAATTTGTTGTTCATTTTCAGTTGTTTAATATGTATTCGTTATTGTATTCGTTTCACGTGGAACCTGTAACCTGTTATCTGTGCATCAGCACCAGCAGCACATTGATGTCGCTTGGTGAGACGCCCGGTATGCGTGAAGCCTGTCCGAGAGTTTCGGGATTGATGCGCATGAGTTTCTGTCGGCCCTCTGTCGATATCTCGTGGAGTTTGTCGTAGTGGAAGTGACCCTTGATGCGTATGTCCTCAAGTCGGTGCATCTTGTCGGCTATCTGTCGTTCGCGTTTGATGTAGCCATCATACTTGATGAGTATCTCGGCAGCCTCGGCTATTTCCTCCTGACGTGCATCGTTGGTTGCGAGTGCAGCCTGTAGAGAGGGGATGGCAGAAGCGAGTTGTTTGATGCTGAGTTGTGGTCGGGCTATCAGGCTTGATATAGTTGCACCAAACTGCATCGGTGTAGTGCCGAACGATTCGAGAGCCGCATTGATGTCGCGCGGTTTCACGTTGGTAGAGTTGCAGAAGTTGACGATGCGATCGATTTCAGCCTTCTTGGTGAGCCAGTGGTCGTAGCGTTCGCGCGATGCGATGCCGAGATTGTAAGCCTTCTCGGTGAGTCGAGCATCAGCGTTGTCCTGTCTCAGCAAGATGCGATACTCGGCACGAGACGTGAACATGCGGTAAGGTTCGTCGACACCCTTGGTTGTTAGGTCGTCAATGAGCACTCCGATGTAGCCCTCGTCGCGTTTCATCACAAATGGTTCGGCATCACCACAGAGCAGAGCCGCATTGATGCCCGCCATCATACCCTGTCCACCAGCTTCCTCGTATCCCGTAGTTCCGTTCACTTGTCCGGCAAAGAACAATCCCCTCACTATTTTCGATTCCAACGACGGCTTCAACTGAGTAGGGTCAAAGTAGTCGTATTCGATGGCATAGCCAGGACGATAGACCTTGATGTCGCGGAACGCCTTAATCTTCTTCAAAGCTGCAAGTTGCACATCCATTGGCATTGACGAGGAGAAACCATTAAGGTACATCTCATTGGTGTCCTCGCCCTCAGGTTCGAGGAAGAGAGGATGCTGGTCTTTGTCGGGGAACGTCATCAGCTTGGTCTCCACCGAAGGACAGTAGCGCGGACCCGTCGACTGAATCTGTCCGTTGTAGAGTGGGGAGTCGGCAATGGCAGCACGCAGTGTGTCGTGCACCTCCTTATTTGTATATGTAGTCCAACATGGAAGTTGCTGTAGATGACGTGGAGCCGACATGTACGAAAAGCCATGATAGTCGGTTTCACCAGGTTGGCACTCCATATCCTCGAAGTGAACAGAACGGCGGTCGATGCGCACCGGCGTACCCGTCTTCATGCGAGCCGCAGTGATGCCATGTCGTGTGATGCTCTCGGTGAAGTGCAGCACGGCAGGTTCGGCACATCGTCCTCCAGGCACCTTGCGTCGTCCAACATGCATCAGTCCGTTGAGGAAGGTGCCAGCTGTGATGACTACAGCCTTAGCGCGGAACGTCACGCCCCACACCGTCTCCACTCCTACAGCCTCGCCGTTCTCCACAAGTAGCTCGCAAGCTTCGTCCTGCCAGATATCAAGTCCGTCAACGCGGTCGAGACGTGAGCGCCATTCCCAGATGAATTTGCCACGGTCGCACTGCGCTCTTGGGCTCCATACAGCTGGACCCTTGCCACGGTTGAGCATGCGGAACTGTATGGAAGTGGCGTCGGTCACCAGACCCATCTCGCCACCCAATGCGTCAATCTCTCGCACTATCTGTCCCTTAGCAATTCCACCCACCGCAGGGTTGCAACTCATCTGTCCTATCTTGTTCATGTCCATCGTCACCAGGCACGTCTTTGCCCCCATGCGTGCAGCCGCTGCAGCCGCCTCGCATCCGGCGTGTCCGCCGCCTATAACGATAACGTCATAATTGAAATTCATATATTGATTGTCGATGTTTATTCAGTGTGTTACGGCTTCGAGCCGTACGTCATAAGTTTCCCCTCGCAAAATTAAGAATAAAAAATGATTTTTGGAGTGAAATAATTTGATTTATCATCAAATTTCAGTATTTTTGCAGTCTGTAAGGATGGGGCTTATACCTATTATATAGTATAGGGCTATTTTGATCTCTATTGCAGTCAAGCTCCTTGCCTAATGCAACGCCGCGATGGTGTGGCTCACCTAAATATTGGAATCAATAATTCTAACATTTTAATAATTTAAATTCAAATCATTTATGTGGTTAATCAATTCATCT
>CAKPST010000023.1 GCA_934183355.1 uncultured Prevotella sp. | reverse complement strand
CAAAAAAAAACAGACAAGGGTAAGCAGACCCACTAAAGAAAATGTAATAGAAAGAATGACCCAGAGAGAACAATACAATGGGCTGTGAGACAAAGGGTCCTCACAGATATGCCCGACAGAATAATAACAAAACAAAAATAGTAAGAAATGTTAGAACTGAAAGGTAAATACTGCAAGGACTGCAAGATATTTACAGACAAACCGTGCCATTTACTGACCATGTGAACCCCGACCATGTAGGTGGCGACATCGGTTGCTCGGTAAGTACTGCGACGACCGACCTTCCCTGTAACCCGGAGGACTATCCTGCCATAGAGAAAGCTATACGTGAGAAGGTGAAGTTCGGTATGACCATCCATCAGAAGGCTGTCTATGACTACAAGGAACTCTACAAGTACCTTCAGATGGCGGTGCAGAAGGCTCGTCAGCAGTGGCCGGAGATGGTCAACAACATTGATGTGAGCGAACGGGGTATCACAAGCTTGTCATACCGTTCAATATGCGCGACGGACTCATCATCTGTCATGGCAAGGGCAATGAAGACTGGAACCAGAGTGCGCCTCATGGTGCTGGACGACTCCTGTCGCGTGCCGACGCCAAGGAATTGATTGACTTGGAGGAATACAAGAAATCGATGAAAGGCATTTACTCTACGAGTGTTGGTACAGGAACCATAGACGAGAGTCCGATGGCATACAAGGATCCTAAAGAGATTCTCCAACTTATCGCTGATACTGTGGAGGTGGACTATTTCATCAAGCCGGTTATCAACCTCAAGGCCACCAGCAGCTACGACTCAAGCGTAGAGATTGACATGAACGAGGAGCAGGATTAATAGCCAACACTTTAAATACGCATATATAATACAAGGCTCGTTTCAATGTAGGTATCTTGTAAAGGCTTACCACTTGAAGCGAGCCTTATTCGTAAAACATTAATATATGATGGAAATCAATAGAATTCTGAATCTCAATATTCCTGACATCCACCCTGCATACGGTGGGGTGAGAGGGAAGACGATGTCGTCGCGTAGTCAGGTATATGCCTGGCCTGTCATCAAGGAAGCAGGTGTGCATACCATCATTGACCTTCGCAACGATGGTATGAACCAGCGCATGATGAATCTTTGCAAAGAGTACGGCATGGAGTATTTCTATTACCCCGTGGACAACCGTGCTGATGTTGTTGAGAGTATGGTGGCGTTGTTTCCTGAGTTTTGTGAGCGCATTGACCGAGGCGGTTTCTATATAGCCTGTGCTATGGGGCTTCACCGTACCGACATCGCCCTTAGCACCTATTGGGTGTTCTATGGTGCGGACCAGGGTATTGAACCGCCGACTCTGCGTGGCTACCTTAGGGAAAGCGGACACGACACATCAAAGATATTGCGAGTGCTTAATGCCTTCTATGACAAGCTCACGGAGAGAGATGGCAAGGAGCCAATGTCCATCGAGGAGTTCAAGCGAAGGAAGCAAGTCATTAACGAGCAAAACAAGAGAAACTCTGAGTAACCTTGTACAAAGAGTAACTTCTTCTCACTCTATGCTCGGTATACAAATGTGCATGATGCGATGGATAGCAAATTGAAAAAAGAAGAATATGGACTTTTATATTGATGATAATACAAAGACGGCTATAGCTGTTTTGTTTACAAACCTGATAAATGCAGATGGTATGGTATATGAGTCTGAGCTGTCTGGTTTGCAGGAGATAAAGTATAGACGATTTTAGACGTTAATAAGTCTGAAAATACCAGTGCAATGGAGGCGCTTTTGGCGTCTCCTGTAGGTACTATCAAGAAGGTTCGCTCTGCGTATGAGTTTGCTGCTTATGCTCATAAAAATCAGAAACGAAAAACCGGAGAACCATATATCGTTCATCCTGTTAATGTGGCTCTTATTGTAGCAGAGGTCATGGGATTGGGGCCCAACTCCGTGATGGCAGCACTCTGTCATGACGTTTGTGAAGATTGTCCATATACGATAGATGAGATACGTGAGCGTTTCGGGGATGATGTTGCTTTTCTTGTGTGTGTGGTCACCAAGCAAAAAAAGGAGCACTATAACCAGTCAAAACAGATTGACAACTTTCGTCAGATACTATCATCGGTGGAGTATGACGTGCGTGCCATACTAATAAAACTGGCTGACCGTCTTGACAATATGCAAACTCTTGACGTAAAGAGTCTAAATTCGCAGATGCGTATCTCGTCGGAGACAGAGTATTTTTATGCTCCTTTAGCAAACCGCCTCGGATTGTATGAGGTGAAGACTGAACTTGAGCATGGCGACTATATTGTGGCTGTAGACTTTGAAGAGAATGAGCAGTTCATGTTCCCCGTGCGTATCAGCATACGAGGTGTCGATCGTCATCATCTGTTGAGGGATGTGATAGCTTGCATAACAGAACAACAGAATCTCTCAATATCAAAACTCGTGACCGAGACCAAAGACCGCATTGTGGAAACAATGGTCGACTTTGAGGTGCATTCTGCCGAGGAATTGTATCAAGCCATCGACAATATTGCTAAAATAAAGAATGTGGATGAAGTGTCAAGGTGTATACTTTAGCCAGTCAATCCTTATTGCGATAGTTCACTGGCGACATGCCCACTTGTTTCTTGAAGAACGTGCCAAAGGCAGAGGCGTTGGGGAAATTGAGGTAATCTGAGATTTCTTTGATGCTTTTGTCGGTGTTGTTGATAAGGAAGATGGCTTTCTTGGTTATTGCCTTGAAGACGAGTTGCTGTACGGTATTGCCCGACACCGACTTGACGAGTGAGGTGAGATATTTGGGCGACAGGCATAGTTTGTCGGCATAAAACCTCACGCCACGCTCATGAGTATAGTGTGTATCGATGAGTTGCATCAGCTGCATGTAGGTTTCGAGTTTGCGGTTGGGGGCTTGATCGCCGTCCTTAGCAAGCTCGCTGAATATGCTACATATTCTGTATGTTAGCGAGAGTAGTAGCAATTTGCGCTCGTTTACATCAAAGACGTTGCTGCCATTCTTCTCAACAGCCAATAGTTCCGAATACTTTGTGAGCTCGCTTTCGTGTCCAGTGTGCATCACCCAGCAATCTCTTGGGTTAAGCATCTCGACGAATTTCATGCCAACAATAGAGCTGCCGAGAATGTTGCGGATGGAGTCTACGCGATAGAGGATGATGACAACAGAGCAGTCGTCGCTGTGACTGGATATGGAGAAGTAGACATCGCGGGAGAGAAACACCGTCTCGCCCTTGTTGACAGCATATTTTACGTCCTCGCAACAGAACGAGAACTTGCCCGATACACACACTATAATGCCCACTCCAGCAACGCGATAGTTGTCGAAGAAAGCTTTTGGAAAAGAACTTATATTGCCACACGAACAGCAGATATCCTCATTGTTGGATATCTGCTGTTCGAGTATATTGATGTCATTGCTATAATTTTTCATTACTTCAGCCGTTTGTTGGTGGCGAAGTTAATGAAAAATATTGGAATAACAAAGAAAATAGAAGCCCTACCACCTTCCTGCGGGGGGAGTGGCTGGGAGTAGGGCTTTCGTTTTTAATAGTTAATATACCACTCCTTGGTGTCCTTAGATATGTCTCTCTTAGGCCATGGCACCACCAACATCAGTCCAGCAAGAATCATACAGGCGTATATAGTCCAGCCCGACATCTCCTTGATAGCCGACAGTGTGGCTTGCACCTGCACCTTGCCCTTGGTCGACATAGCAGCCATATTCTGTGCCTCAGTCTCGCTTTTGCCTTGATATTGCATACCGCGAGCTGTCATGTCGTAGGTAGATGCTGTCTCAATGTTTGTGCGGTCGTAGTCGTGGGCATATCGAGTGATGTAGTATTGCTGGCGATACTGGAACACGTTCTGATAGATAGCCGAACCAATGCTCGGTGCTATCACCATACGCACAGTCAGCATAATGCACACCCATGTAGACAACAATTTGTAGGGCATGCGCTGATTGGCATACACAGCGATGAGCGAATAGAGCAGCATCATGCCCGTGGCGCGAATTACTACGGGCCACTTCATGCGTTCAAACATGCCTGCAGTCTGCACCTCGAAGTACATAAACAGCGATGCAGCGGCTATGAGCACAAAGCCCAAGGCAAAGAACCACTTGAAATGTACGCCCTTGTTGTTGAGTATCAAGATTGTCACCAGTCCGATGAAATATCCCAATAGCACCCAGTTGCCGAGTGCTGCCACCTGAATCTGGTCGGTCTTCATGCCCACACCCACAAAGATGTTGACGAGCATCGAGCTTGAGTTGCATATCATCAAGCCGATGAAGAGCAATATGCCGCCCTGTATGCTGCGCGACTTGAATGCCTTGAGCATGAAGTAGGGCGAGCGACGTGTCTTTTCCAGATACACAAAGAGCAATGTCGTTACTACGCATATAGCTGTTGCCCAGCATATAGAGGCATCGTCATACCAGTCGTACACCTTGCCATATACCATCACGTAGCAGAACGAGCAGCACATCAGGCTGAACACCACCACATTGCCAAACTTGGAGAAGGAGAGTGGCGAGTGCTTGGTGGGGTAGGGATTGTACGGCATGCACACCAATGTGATGAGCAGTGCCACCAGAATGGCGCCCAACATGGCATAGTAAACCATCTGCCAGTGGTAGTTGTAGGCAAACCACGCCGTTATCCATGTGCCTATCTGTCCGAGCAGCATGAAGAAGAAGTAGATGATGGGCTGACTCGCCTTCTTCTCCGTGTCGAGCGCGTCCCATCCAGCCTCGTCCTTAGGCTCGTTGCCTGGTGTCACGTTGCGTGTAGCCTCAATGCCGAAGCCATACTTGATGAGCGTGAAGAGGTTGCACATGAGCAATGTCTGTCGCACAAAGCCCATTATCAAGCTATTGAGAGCCAAGATAAACAGGCTGTCTGTGTTGGCGCAGATATAGCTTTGCACCGCCAATATGGAGAATCCCACAAGCGACATCATCTTCTGTCTGCGCACACTCACCAGCGAATAGAAGAACGGCGAGAATGCCGCCATGCCTATCGAGGTGACAAAGCTGATGAAGGCGATGTGTTCAGACTGGATGCCAAGCCCTCCCACCATCTCACTACTGTTGACGGTGTAGGCACCGCTAACGGTCATGATAGGTATGAAAAGGACCACGAGAAAGATGATGCCAAGGGGTTTTGGCACCCAGTCGTAGAATGGAAAGTTCTTAGGCAGATGCTCTGGCACTGCCGTATATATCTCTGCTTGTGTAGCCATTACTTTATCTCAGCCTTGACCACCACCATCATTCCGGCAGCTAGTTTGTTGTTGTCTTCCTTAGATAATCCCTCAAACTCGATGCGCACAGGCACACGCTGCTGTATCTTGACAAAGTTGCCAGCCGAGTTGTCTGTCGGAACGAGTGAATACTTAGAGCCGGTGGCACCCGAGATGGCAGATATTTTGCCCACAAACTCCTTGTCCTTGATGGCGTCTACGGTCATCAGCACCTTCTGTCCCACGTACAGATTTTCCACCTGAGTCTCCTTGTAGTTGGCTATTACCCACTTCTGTGTGTCGGGCATGATGTATGTGATGGTTTGTCCGGCGTTTACAGCCTGTCCCTCTTCCAATGCGCGTCTTCCAAGTTTGCCGTCGCATGGGGCAGTCACTACGCAGTAAGAGAGGTTGAGCTTAGCCATCTCCAATGCAGCTGTAGCACGTTCAATGGCAGCCGCGGTGTTCTTCTTGCGAGTTTGCACCTCGTTTACGCCCGAGTAGGCAGCCTTCTGCTGTCGGCGTGTGGCGTCGAGTTTCTTCTTAGTGGCGTTATATTCGGTCTCAATCTGCTCCAACTGTATAGGTGTAGCAGCCTGACGAGCCACAAGGTTCTGATAGCGTTGGCGGTCCTTCTCAAGTTTGGCGAGACGAATCTCAATCTCGGCAATCGCCGACTCGTATACAGTAGCCGATGTCTGTGTTGTCTGCACCGATGCGTCGATGACATTAGCTCCAGCCATAGCGTCCTTGAGTGCTGCCTCAGCCTCCATCACTCGGATGCGATATTCGCGGTCGTCGAGTACGAGGAGAGTGTCGCCCTTCTTCACGTCCTGGTGCTCCTTGAAGCAGATGCGCTTGATATATCCTGATGCACGCATGTTGACAGGCGAGATATACTGCTCCACCTGAGCGTCGTCGCTCTTCTCGTTGCTCTTGTAGTCCATGAACATTGCTACTATCTTCACAATGCCCCACACGAGTATAGCCACACCGATGAGGCTCACCACCAGCTGTCTAATGCGCTGACGCTTAAGTTGTTTGGCAGTAAGTTCGTGCGACGACTGAGTGTTGTTGTCGCTATTTGTATTGTTTGTGTTGTTATTATTTGTTTCCATTTTTTGAGTATTGAGTTTTGATTTTTGAGTTTTGAATTGTAGCCTTTGGCTATTTTGAGTTTTGAATATTCATAATTCAAAATTCTATTTACAAGAGTTTGTCGAGCTGACCAGTGAGCTTGAGCAGAGTCAGGTTGGACACTTGATAGTTGAAGTGGGCTGTGAGATAATTGTTCTGAGCGTCGCTCATGCTCATCTCGTCTTGCAGCACCTCCGTCATCGAGGCTATTCCCTCGCGATAGCGTTCGCTTGTCACACGATAGATGTCCTCGGCAAGTCGATAGTTGTCGCGCTGCTTGCTGAAGTTGCGCTGATTGTTGGCAAGGTCGTTCACAGCGTTGGCATACTGAGTCTGCATGCCCTTGAGCGCATTCTCGTATGATGTCTTGGCGTTGTCGATGTCCACCTGCGCCTTTCTAATCTTCGAACGCTTCTCAAATCCGTCAAACACCGGTATGCGCAGCGATATTCCTATGCTGTTCGACTTATACCAATGGTTTGATTCGCCCGACTGAAACCAGTTCTTAAACCTATCTGTGAAAGCCGAGTAGGTCCAATGTCCGGTGAGAGCCAGCGTAGGCAGATATCCATCCTTGGCTATTTTCTTCTGCTGTTCAGCCAGAGTCTGCTGCTTTCTGAGCAACTGTAGCTCATACAGATTCTCGTTGAGTCCGGTGAGTGCGGCATGGTCCATGTCGTCGATGTTAGCCTTTTCCACCACAATCTCCTTGTCGGCAGGATAGTCGATGACATATTTCAGCATATTGTATTGCTGTGTCAGCATCGCCTTGGCATTGTCATACTGCACACGTAGGTTCTCCAGATTGACGTCAACACGCTTCACGTCCACGCTCAGTGCCATGTCGTTGTCGTGGAAAGCCTTGGTGATATTGCCCAATTCCTCCAGTCGTTTGATGTTGTCCTTGATGATGCCTATCTGCTCCTCGGTGTTCTGTGCCAGATAATACATCTTTCCTATCTGCACAATGAGGTCGTCCTTGGCTTTGCCATAAGACAGATTGTTGAGCTGGTCGAGCGTCTTGGCTATCTCCACTGCCGTCAGTGCCGTCTGGCTATATAGCGGCATTTGTAGTTGAACGCTTGCCGATGAGTTGTATTGCAAGGTCTTAGTGACGTTATACGGCTTGCCGTATGCCGAACCATCTGTGACTGATACGGGTGGAGTGAAGTTGTCGTTGAGCGCTGCGCCTATATTAATCTGTGGCAGCAGACGCGCACGATTCTCGCTGATGTTGTGCTTTCCCTTAAGCACATTACCCTCGTAAGTTTTTAATGTAAGATTTCTCTCAATGCCCATTTGTAGGCATTGTGCCAATGACAGCTTTTCTTGCGCCATTGAATAGTGAGCAAGAAGCGCCAGGGCAAATGTGAACAATGTTTTCTTCATACCTATATTATTATTTCGACTGCAAAGTTACGTATTTATAGCTATATAGGCATATTCATAAAATATCAAGAGTTGTTCACATTTTCCCTTTTGTGTGATGTCGCCATAGAGTGTGAAAATATTATTGACCCAAAAAACTTGTCAACTCAGATTTATTGATTAAATTTGTAGATATAATTATAATATAATGAATATGGCTGAAGAAAAGAGATATCCGATAGGCATACAGACATTTGAAAAGATACGAAGCGGAAACTATCTGTATGTCGATAAGACCGAATACATCTATAGACTCGCCAACAATGCTGGCACATATTGTTTTCTGAGTCGCCCAAGGCGGTTCGGAAAATCGTTGCTGACATCTACCATTAAATGCTATTTTGAGGGGCGCAAAGAGCTGTTTAAGGGACTCGCCATAGAGAATCTTGAAACAGAATGGGCTTCTTATCCAGTGCTACATTTCGATTTGGCAGGTGGAAAGCATATGGATAAGGAGGCTCTGGAGAGTTATCTCGACTTCATTCTGTCTATAGAAGAACGTCGATTTAATATTGTTGACCATCCTACTACACCCAACACCCGACTTATAAACCTAATCATGGAAGTCAATCGTCAGACGGGCAAGCAGGTTGTTGTGCTCATCGACGAGTATGACGCACCGCTACTTGATGTGGTGCATGAGGATACACAGCTGATAGCTTTGCGCAATATAATGCGCAACTTCTACAGCCCTTTGAAGATGTGCGACCCCTATCTGCGTTTTGTGTTCCTCACAGGCATAACAAAATTCTCCCAACTTAGCATATTCAGCGAACTTAACAATATAGCCAACATAAGTATGTTGCCTGAATATGCTGCTATATGTGGTATTACCGAAGACGAGATTGTCAGTCAGATGTCCCCAGGTATTGATGCTTTAGCCAATAGGCTTGACACCGACAGGCTGCATGCGCTTGAGCAACTGCGCAACCATTACGACGGCTATCATTTCACATGGCCGTCGCCCGATATGTTCAATCCGTTTAGTCTAATCAATGCGCTCAACAATCGCAATCTTGATGCCTATTGGTTTTCGTCAGGAACGCCGACATATTTGATTGAGATGATGCGCAAATTTAATGTTACGCCATCGCAGATAGGCAATGTGCGGGCACGAGAGTCTGCTTTTGATGCGCCTACAGAGAATATGACCAGTCTTACCCCATTGCTCTATCAAAGCGGTTACATAACTATAAAGGGGTATGACGAGGAAACTATGTTGTATGATCTTGATATACCTAACCGCGAAATACGAGTTGGGCTATACGAGAGTCTGTTGCCGCAATATCTCGAAAATAGCACGGAAGACGGTGGCACGACTATTGCTTTAATGTCAAAGAGAATAAGGGAGGAGGACATAGATGGTGCCTTGCAGTTGTTGCAGACTTTTCTTGGCACTGTGCCCCATTGTAATGTTAAGAATCAAGAGGGACACTACCAACAAATGTTGTTCATAATATTCTCGCTCTTAACTAATTATCTTGTTGGTGTAGAGGTTCATACTCCACTTGGACGTATAGATATGGCTCTGATGACACGTTCACGTATATATATCATAGAGCTGAAACTCAACCGTGACGCAATGAGTGCTCTTGACCAAATAACACTCAAAGACTACGCAAGTCGCTTTGCTTTGAGTGGATTACCAGTGACTAAAGTTGGTATTAATTTCGATAGTAAAACGAAAAACATTAGTGACTGGGTGACGCTAAAAAGAGGTGGCGTTGTTTATAGGGCTTAGTACGATGAGTACGGGGGCTTTGTATGATGTGTAACTGGGCTTAGTACGGTGTGTAACTGGGCTTAGTATGATGAGTACGAGGGCTTAATACGAAGTGTACAAAGCCCTTGATACAACATTACTTAATTAGCACTATTTGTGGAGTGCGCAGAGCTGGCTTCAGTTCGCCACCTATATAGTATACTCCCTTGGCTGTGGGTACGGCGGCAGCACCGGCACGTGCCAGACTATTATGGGCTAATTTGGTCTTGTTCCATTGGTTGCGTGCTGCGTCATATACGTATAGATTGCCGCTGAAGCGATACCACTCGATGGGTTGTAGCAGATAGTCTTTTTGCTTCACACGCTCATATCTGCCGCTAATGGCATCGAGAAAAATGTCCTTACACACTCCTCCAGTGGCGTATATCTTCTTGCCGTCGCTCCAAGCTATGCCACCCGAGAGTGTCATCTCTTCTCCCGACATCGAACGTGGGGCCTTGAGCATGCTCCACTGGGCTGTCTTGGTGTCAAGACAGCACCCGTCAGTGTTCACAACGCTGCTCTCGCCATTAGCAAAGAAGCCTCCCCATACATACACCTTATTATTATATGCTGCACAGACGGGCTGCACACGTGGGCTGCCGGGCATGGTAGCCACCACGTTCCAGGCTCCATTGGTGTGAATGTCGGCACACAATACGTCGGCAGAAGGCTTGCCATTTTGGTTGCCTCCCACCACATACACCTTGTCGCCGCATTTAGCAGCAGCCATATTGTCGGCAGTTACGGGCATGTTAGCCATCTTGTTGACATGCGCCTTGGAGCCGTCAGCGTTCAGATGTATGCTATATACGGTGGCGAGCGAGTGCTCATTGTTGCATCCACCTATCATCAACAGACTGTCGCCACATGCCACCGTCACACCGTATGCGGCTGGTTCGGGCAGCATTCCTATAAGTTGCCAGTTGAGAGTCGTGCCGTTTATGGGTGCTGCATAGATGCCCGCATAATATTTCTTGTTGCCCTTTGTGGGGAAATTGCAGCCTCCAGCCATCACCATCCACTTGCCTATAGTCCCAGCATAGCATGCCGACACGCCCAATGAGTAGCCTTGTTCGGCTGAAGGGAATCCGTCTACCTTGCTCACTTGGCTCTGGGCTGATGCCGTAGTGGCTGTGATGATAAGTAAGAGCGACACGAGAATCGCCATAAGTAGGTTGAGTTTTCTTTTCATATTCGTATAGTAGATTTATTGTTGTTAATAATAATGTAGGCTTAAACTGCCTACAAAATTATGAAAACTTTCTTAGATTCATTCCTTTTTGTGTCACTTTGTCAGCTAATTAGTTGCTTAGATGATGTATTTGTGTCATTTTGTCATGATATAAATAGGTGGGCATACACTTTGTGCTATCAGATAGTGAAATCGTAAACAAAGAAACATTCAACAAGAAAGGAGAATAAAATATGACATTCGACAAATTCACAATCAAAGCCCAGGAGGTTGTTCAGGAGGCTGTCAACACTGCACAGCGCCAGGGACAGCAGAGCATTGAGCCAGTACATCTGTTGAAGGGTGTGATGGTGAAAGCCAAGGACGTTGCTACATTCATCTTCCAGAAGCTTGGAGTCAATGCCAATCAGATAGACAGCGTTGTCGACTCTGAGATACAGCGCTTGCCACGTGTACAGGGTGGTCAGCCTTATCTCAGCAACGACGCCAATAGTGTGCTGCAGCGAGCACAGGACTTTGCACAGAAGAATGGCGACGAATTTACAAGCGTCGAGCCTATTCTGCTTGCCCTCTTGCAGGTGAACAGCACGGCAAGCCGCATCCTCAAGGACGCTGGCATGACCGAGGCAGACACCGTCAAGGCTATTCAGGAACTGCGCCAGGGACAGAAGGTGCAGTCGCAGTCGGGCGACGAGAACTATCAGAGCCTCTCTAAGTATGCCAAGAACCTCGTTGAGGAAGCTCGTCAGGGCAAACTCGACCCGGTGATAGGTCGTGACGAGGAGATAAGACGCGTGCTTCAGATACTGTCGCGCCGTACCAAGAACAATCCTATACTCATAGGTGAGCCGGGTACGGGCAAGACAGCCATCGTCGAGGGCCTTGCCGAGCGTATAGTTCGTGGCGATGTGCCTGAAAACCTCAAGGACAAGCAACTCTATTCATTGGATATGGGTGCGCTTGTAGCGGGTGCTAAGTACAAAGGCGAGTTTGAGGAGCGCTTGAAGAGCGTCATCAAGGAAGTGACTAATAGCGATGGTCGCATCATACTCTTCATCGACGAGATTCACACTCTTGTAGGTGCAGGTGGTGGCGAGGGCGCTATGGACGCTGCCAACATCCTCAAGCCAGCATTGGCACGTGGCGAACTTCGCAGCATAGGTGCCACCACTCTCAACGAGTATCAGAAATACTTCGAGAAGGACAAGGCTCTGGAGCGCCGATTCCAGACCGTCATGGTGGACGAGCCTGACGAACTTTCGGCTATCTCCATACTCCGTGGGCTGAAGGAGCGCTATGAGAACCACCACAAAGTGCGTATTCAGGATGATGCCTGCATAGCTGCCGTCAAACTCTCAGAGCGTTACATCTCCGACCGATTCCTCCCCGACAAAGCCATCGACCTTATGGATGAGGCTGCAGCAAAGTTGCGTATGGAGCGTGACTCTGTACCCGAGGAACTCGACGAGATAACCCGCAAGCTCAAGCAGCTTGAGATAGAGCGCGAGGCTATCAAGCGCGAGAACGACACCGACAAGATAGCACAACTCGACAAGGACATTGCCGAACTGCGCGACCAGGAGAGTTCGTTCCGTGCTAAATGGGAAAGCGAGAAGGCGCTTGTCAACAAGATTCAGCAGGACAAGCAGCAGATAGAGCAGCTGAAGTTTGAGGCTGAACGTGCCGAACGCGAGGGCAACTACGAGCGTGTGGCTGAGATACGCTATGGCAAACTCAAGTCGCTCGACGACGACATCAAGTCGATACAGAATCAGCTCAAGTCTACTCAGGATGGCAACGCCATGATTCGCGAGGAGGTGACAGCCGACGACATCGCCGAAGTGGTGAGCCGTTGGACCGGAATACCCGTTACGCGAATGATGCAGAGCGAGCGCGAGAAGCTGCTGCATCTGGAGGAAGAGCTCCACAATCGTGTCATCGGTCAGGACGAGGCAATACGTGCGGTGAGCGATGCCGTGAGACGTTCGCGTGCCGGACTGCAAGACCCTAAGCGTCCTATAGCCTCTTTCATCTTCCTCGGCACTACGGGTGTGGGCAAGACTGAGCTGGCAAAGGCTTTGGCAGAATACCTCTTCAACGACGAGACGATGATGACACGTATCGACATGAGCGAGTATCAAGAGAAGTTCAGTGTCTCACGTCTCATCGGTGCGCCTCCGGGATATGTTGGCTATGACGAGGGTGGACAGCTGACAGAGGCTGTGCGTCGCAAGCCATACTCAGTGGTGCTGTTCGACGAGATAGAGAAGGCTCATCCCGACGTCTTCAACATCCTCCTACAGGTGCTTGACGACGGACGACTGACCGACAACAAGGGTCGCACCGTCAACTTCAAGAACACCATCATCATCATGACTTCCAACCTTGGTAGCCAGTACATACAGGGTCAGTTTGCCGGCATCACACCGCAAAACCGCGACCATGTCATCCTTGACACCAAGAACAAGGTGATGGAGATGTTGAAGAAGACCATCCGTCCAGAGTTCCTCAATCGTATCGACGAGACCATCATGTTCTTGCCACTCACCAAGCCAGAGATTGCTCAGGTAGTGACATTGCAGATGAACGCTGTCAAGAAGATGCTCGAACCGCAGGGCTTCACGCTCAACGTTACGCCTGCCGCCATCGACTTCCTTGCCGACGAGGGCTTCGACCCAGAGTTTGGCGCACGTCCAGTAAAGCGTGCCATACAGCGCTGCGTGCTCAACGACCTCTCTAAGAAGATTCTCTCTGATGAGGTAAAGCGCGAGCAACCTATCACTATTGATGCTGATGGCAACGGACTGGTGTTCCGCAACTAAATGAATAGACAATAAGGAAGGGGGAGTTCCTAAACTCATGAGCATGAGTTTGGGAACTCCCCCTTCTTTTATGGTAGATGTGAGGCTTAGGCTGGCAGATAAACTTGGCTTTTTGTCTATCTGCCAGCCATCAGCCAGTAGCTATATGGTTGATATTGAAATGCTTGCAGCGATTTGTGGCAGATTGGCACTTATTTGCATGCAAACATCTTTATAATAAGATGCCACAACTCACGTATCCATAGCACGAACGACGAACCAATGATGATGATAACCCAGTCGACGAACTTCAATCCCTCTACATTGAAGAACTGCTGTATGCCCGGAATCTCAACAATGGCAATCTGTCCGATGAGGATGATAGCTGCAATGGAGAGCAGACCGTTGCAACCCTTGAAGTGCAGAGCGCTGCGACCAGTCTCAAAGGCACGTGCGTTGAAGAGATAGAAGAAGTGGGTCATGACAAACACGGTGAAGAGCAGAGTCAACTCGTATGATGTCATGTCGCCCTTTTCGCCCAACTGCAAGTGGAGCAGGTCGGTGAGCTGTGTCACATCGGCATGCTGGAATATGTAGAGCAGCACGAGCAGCATCAAGAAGAAGATTCCACCCACGCCAATTATCTCATGTAGCATAGGCTTGTTGAGGATGAAAGCCTTGCGATCGCGTGGCTTGTCGTTCATGACGCTCTCTGATGGAGGCAGCGAAGCCAGTGCTGTAGCTGCGAATGTGTCCATGATGAGATTTATCCACAACATCTGTGTCACGGTGAGTGGCGACTCGGTGCCCATGAATGCACCGCACAAGACGATGAGGCAAGCCGTAACGTTGACCGTGAGCTGGAATAGTAGGAAGCGTTGTATGTTCTGATACAGCGAGCGTCCCCACATCACAGCCTTGCCAATGCTACAGAACGAGTTGTCGATGATGGTGATGTCCGAAGCCTCCTTAGCCACACTTGTGCCGTCGCCCATTGACAATCCTACGTGAGCAGCACGCAGGGCAGGCGCGTCGTTGGTGCCATCGCCCGTCACAGCCACCACCTGATTCTTCAGTTGCAATGTCTCCACCAGGCGTTTCTTGTCCATAGGACGTGCGCGTGAGATAATCTTCAGGTCGAGAATGCGCTCTTGTAGTTCGGCATCCGACAATGCAGCAAACTCCGGACCGGTGATGATGTTGCGCTCGGTGTCCTTAGAGTCGTCCCACAGTCCTATCTGTCGGGCTATCTCTTTGGCTGTGCCTGATGTGTCGCCAGTGACTATCTTGATGCTTATGCCAGCGTCGATACACTCCTTGATGGCTGCTGGCACATCCTGTCGTACGGGGTCGGCAATGGCTGCCACACCAATGAATCGGAGTCGCTTAGCCACGATGGTGTTGCCGTCTACCACATTCTCACCAGCTTCCACCGTCTGATAGGCGAAGCCGAGAGTTCGCATGGCGCGGTTTTGATAGGCAAGTAGCTGCTTGTCTACGTCCTCCTTGCTGACGGCAGACTCGGCGCAGAGTCCATACACTATCTCGGGAGCACCCTTGACATAGAGCACCTGCTTGCCCTTGAGCGTGGTCGACTCGACGATGGTAGCCATATACTTGCGCTCTGTAGAGAATGGTATCTCGGCAATGGTCTTGGCATTGTCTCTGAACGAACGGTAGTCGGCACCCTGCTTGTTCATCCAAATGAGCAAAGCGCCCTCTGTAGGGTTGCCGAGAATCTGAGGTTTGGCAGCATCTGAGAAGTCGATGGACGCTGTCGAGTTGACGGCGATGCCCTCGTAGAGCACATTCTTGTCGACATCGTCATACTGTTTCATCTCGTCGACACTCATCAAGTTCTGTGTGAGAGTGCCCGTCTTGTCGGTGCAGATGACTGTTGTTGCACCCATAGTCTCGCAAGCATGCATCTTGCGCACAAGGTTGTTGGTCTTAAGCATGCGGCGCATGCTATAGGCAAGGCTCAGTGTGACAGCCATAGGCAGTCCCTCGGGGACAGACACTACGACAAGCGTCACGGCTATCATCAATGTCTGTAGCACGTAGGCTATGAACGGAGCCACTTCGCCCCACGAGTCGAGACAGTCGGTGCCGTTGGTGATGAAGTACATGATGATGCGACCTACGACAATAAGGGTAGCCACGGCATAGCTCGCCTTGGTGATGAGCTTGCCAAGTCCGTCGAGTTGCTCGTTGAGTGGAGTCTTGACGCTGTTGTCTATCTGTGCAGCCTCAAACACCTTGCCCTGTTCGGTCTTGTCGCCTACGGCAATTACACGGCATAAGCCATGTCCCTCCATCACCTTAGTGCCCTTCATCACGTGGTTGGTGGGGTAGGTGGCTTTGTCGTCGAAGTCTTTTTCGTCAACACTCTTGACACACATCGGCTCGCCAGTGAGCGTCGACTCGTCGACATGCAGGGATGTAGCCTCCAGCAGCAGGCAGTCGGCAGCCACTTCCTCGCCCGTGTTCAAGACGATGATGTCGCCCACGACGACATCTTTGCGTGGGATGGTAGTCGTATTGTTGTTGCGAATCACCTCCACCGACTCGTCGTCGTTGACCTGATTGAGAATGGTGAACTCCTTGTCGGCCTGCAATTCAAAGTAGAAGGCAAGTCCTGTGGCAAGAAGAATGGCAATGAATATGCCCACAGGTTCAAAGAATACGGTAGCATCATGACCGAGTCCGAAGAACTCGTAGCATGAAATGCCAATAGACAAAAAGCCTGCAATCAGCAGAATGAAGATGAGAGGATCTTCAAATTTCTCAAGAAACTGCTTCCACAGTGGGTCTTTCTCGGGTGGTGTCAACACATTGGCACCATTCATCTTGCGACTTTCGAGCACTTGAGCATCGCTCAAGCCAGTGTAATGTTGTTTTTGCTCCATTTATGAATATATAATAATGAGTTTTGTATGATACAAAATTATCGTATTTGTCTGACACTTTTGGGGGTTCACTAATGTTGCAAATAACATGCGGCAAGAGCCGTTGTATATGGTTGCAACCTTACAATGCCATTATTTTGCGCCATGTGTCCGACTTAGCCAGGGGTATGAAGTCGTTGCTGATGCCATTGTTGCAGCAGCATAGTTCGGGCGATATGCCTACACTATAGTTGCCATAGACGTTGCGCTGTATGACATAGTCGTTAGTGTGATGCAATACATCGCTAAGTCGGGTTATCTGTCTTTTCAGCAGACTAATCATAGGCAGGCGTATTTCGGACAGCTCCAGATTGGGAGCATTGTTCTCATCGCCGCCAAACATGCGGTATATCATTCGGTATTTGGCTTGTATTGACGCCATGCGCTTGGTGTACAGAGCCATTTGCTTGGGCGAAGAAGGCTTGTTGAAGTTGATGCCACCGCTTGCCGACTCAATCAGGAAGAGGGCATAAAGAGCCTTTTCGCGTCGGTGTATCTTCTCAATAGCAGCTTCGGCATCGGGAAAATATATGCGTTCCTTGACCGTGTCGATGACAACGCGGCTTTGGATGCCCTTTCGGAGCATAAGGATGTCGAACACTTGCTTGTAGAAACCTTTGTATACAAAGCGTCCCCTCTCCTCCTTCAGATGATTGAGATGATAGTTGTGATATGACTCGGCGAATAAGTCGAGCAGAGTGCGAGCGCTGTCGAGTGCTTCCTTGCCAATCTCGACAAGTAGGAAGTTGGATGTAGTCTTGTTGTCGACAATAGAGTCGCCTATTTTCAGCATCAGCGACGGGGCAACAGATGACAGTTCTTTGATATTGAGTTTGGCAGCCAACTGCTCCTTGCAGAAATTCTCGGTGGACAGATGTTGTAGCTGGTCGATGATGATGTGCAGACGTTCTTGGCTCACCTTAGGATAGAGAAATTCTGTGATTTGGAATAGCCGTTCCTCAGGAATGCTGTTGTAGTGCTCGGCTATCTTGGGAAGATAGACAAAGTCGAATCCCGACAAACGTATCTCGGTGCATATCTCGCGATAGTAACGATTTATTTGGCTGTTGATGTTCTTGTCAAATTCGCTTTCCACATACAGCACTTGTGCTCCCTCTATGCTAAGACTCTTGGTGTTGGTGGAGACAATCGAAGCCTGGAGCCCAAGGTTATGGTCAAGACAAGCCTTTATAGCAAGTATCAGCAATGCTTCCTCACGGGCACAATAGTCGTCAGACATAGCCATCTGGCTGAAGTCGTCGAGAAGGCTGTGTCTGAGATTGGTGTCAGAATGCGACAGCTTGTTGAGCGCAAATGACAGCGACAAAGACGTAGCCATCACCTCATCGTCCTTCTTGATGCCATACTTATTGCGCAGAGAGTCGAGAAAGGTCATCTCCCTTGTGTCTAAAATGCCGTCAGCCTCTATCAAGTCGGTGATGACTCGCATGATGCTGGCACGTTCGGTTTGTTTCATTGTCTTATTGTTTGATGGGGGTACTTGTCGATTTCGCGATAAAGTTAGCTAAAAGAAAGTAAACAGAAGAATAATATTGCAATTATTTCTTTGGCTAAGTATATTTAATGTTGTAACTTTGCACAAGGGCATATTCACCCATTAATTTCTGCCCACTACTAAATTAACAACCTACACTACAAATGGAATCATTAAGAGAATTATATCGCATAGGCAAAGGACCGTCGAGTAGTCACACCATGGGACCTCAGAAAGCCGCGCAGATATTTGCTTCTCACAACATGGAAGCTAAGAGTTTTGAAGTTACGCTGTACGGCAGTTTGGCTGCGACGGGACGAGGACACATGACCGACGTAGCTATCGACGAGGTGCTGCGTCCTATTGCTCCGTTGCGTATAGAGTGGCAACCGCAGGTGTTTCTGCCTTTCCATCCCAATGGTATGAAGTTCGTGGCATTTGATGCCGAAGGCAACAAGATGGATGAGTGGATATGCTACAGTGTCGGTGGCGGAGCATTGTCGGAGGGCGAGAAGGGTCGCTGGCTGCTCGGCAAGCGCGAGGTTTATCAGAAGAATACGCTGCACGAGATACAGATGTGGTGTGAGAATCATGGTCGCAACTACTGGGAGTATGTCAACGAGTGTGAGGATGAGGACATCTGGGACTACCTCATGGAGGTGTGGCGTGCTATGCAGGAGAGTGTGGAGCGAGGCATCGACCGCGAGGGAGCACTGCCTGGTCCGCTGAAGTTGCCTCGCAAGGGTCCTATCTATTATGTCAAGGCAAGTGGATATAAGCGTTCGTTGCAGTCGCGTGCATTGGTTTATGCCTATGCTCTGTCTGTGAGCGAGGAGAATGCTTCGGGTGGAACTATTGTCACGGCGCCCACATGTGGCTCGTGCGGAGTGTTGCCAGCAGTGCTCTATCACTTGGCTAAGGGTCATGAATTCAGCGACACTCGTATACTCCATGCCATAGCTACAGCAGGTATCTTCGGCAATGTCGTGAAGAAGAATGCCTCTATCTCGGGTGCTGACGTAGGTTGTCAGGGCGAGGTGGGCGTAGCTTGTGCCATGGCTTCGGCAGCAGCTTGCCAGTTGTTTGGTGGCAGTCCGTCGCAGATAGAATATGCTGCCGAGATGGGACTGGAGCATCACCTTGGTATGACGTGCGACCCTGTGTGTGGACTGGTGCAGATACCATGTATAGAGCGCAATGCCTTTGCTGCCACCCGTGCTCTTGATGCCAACTTGTATGCATCGTTCTCAGATGGTAAGCATACTGTGTCGTTCGACCGTGTGGTGAAGGTGATGAAGCAGACGGGTCATGACCTGCCGTCGCTCTATAAGGAGACGAGTGAGGGCGGACTTGCACGTGCATACGAGCAGCATCTCAAGCAAATGGCTGAGAAGAACAATAAGGCTTAGAAAAAATATTAGAAGATATATAAAAAAAGAATTGGCGGAAACCAACGACTGCATCTTATATGTTCAGTAGTTGGTTTCCGCCAATCTTTTTTAGTTGTCAACTCGTCAATAAGTCAACTTGTCAACTAACTTAATAAATCAGAGTGCCTGATATGCACCAGTAGCTATTGCTGCCGCCCTCAGGAGCACCCTGCGGAATCTTCACGCTGAGAGTGTGCTTGCCAGCCTTGAGCGAACCAACATAGATGTATTCGGGGTTGGTCATAGTGCCTGGACACCAGTTAGAACGGCTAAGGTCGGATGAGCTAAGACCGTTAGAGAAATTGCCTGAGCATGGGTTCCAGTTGCGGTAGGTGCCGCAGTCGTCGCGCCATGGTATGAAGCTGATGACCTTCTGTCCGTCTACGTAGATGGTGTTCACCTTCTGGTTGAACTCGTCGCCATTGCCCCAACCGCCATGTCCAGTGGTGAGATAGAAGAGGCGTGCATCCTTAACATCCTCTTTTAGCTCGAAGTTGACATTGAGCGAGTCGTTGAGCATGAAGATGGGGTAGGGCTGTCCAGCCTGCTCTATATAGTTGACAGTGTTGAAGAGAGGCAAAGCCTTAGGCAACTCTCGTTCGCCGTCGGGATAGTACTTCAACTTGACAGACAGACGATGGCCCTTGCCGTCCCAGTTGCCAATGTATGCACCAATCCATACCTCGCCCTTCAGCTGTTCGGCAACGCTGGTCACCTCAGCCTTATAGAGCACAGAGTCGGCCCATACCTGTCCCGGCACCTGATTGTTGTTGTACTTACGCACACCAAAACCGGTGAAGAATCGCATCAACTCCAATGGCACGTCGTAGGCAGGAGTAGAGACGAGTCCGTGATAGTCGGTGTCGCCACTCTTGAATGCAGGCACGCTGTTGAGGTCGCGCAGAGCGTTCAGGAACGACTGCTCCTTGCCAGTAGGTATCATGAAGATAGAGCCAGTGCGGTCGTAGGCGTCGCCGTCAGAATACTGCACAGCCTCTACGAATACCGAACGGTCGTTGATGTTTTCGGGCAGTTTCACCTTCTTCAGCACCACCGAACCGCCAGCTGCAACATACACCTTGCCCGACTCAAGTGTCTCGGGCAACTTAGCTCCGTTGAAGCAGATAGTCTGCTGGTCGAATACAGGCACTGTGATGACGCCACTCTGATTGATGGCATACTGATAGTCGCTGCTCTTGAGGTAGTGTCCCCATTCTGTAGGCAGCAGTGTCGATGTCTGCTTGAGAGGCTTGATGGCGATAGCCTCCTGCACGCTGTCACCATTGCGCACGATGCGCAGCACGAGTCCGTCAGGCACACCAGACCATGTCTGTGGTGTTCCGCGTAGAGGCAGGTCTTTGGTATACCATACGTCGATGGTGTTAGAGTTGACGATGGTGCGCACCACCTTACAGTTGAGACCGAGGTATTTGTCCTGACGCACCTCTTTGAAGCCCTCACCATATTCGAACGGAGTGTTGGTGTACACCACCTCATCGTTGGGCATCACGGCACGGCGATAGCTGAGACGGCGGCTGTAGTCGATATACGACTCCAATACGAGATGCTTCTCTTTGGGTGCCTCAACCTCCTTCTTGCCCTCTGGAGCCTGCCAATCGAGCTTCACCTGGTCGCCGCTGACCTTCATCAGCGTGTTGCCTGGCATCACCTTTTCCTTGTACACTGAGCGATAAGTCACCTCAATGGCTTGCGCTTTCTTGAATTTCTTGGCATAGTTTTGCGCTTCAGCAGCTGTGAAAGTGAGCAAGCCGACGAGCAATACACATATTCCTTTCTTCATGTTTTAGTTTTGTTTGTTAGTAAGTGGTTTTATTATTAATGATGCAAAGGTAGTGATAATTGTTGAATTTATTGGGTTTGTTTAGTTTTTATAAATAATAAACATTGCCATAATAGGAAAATAATAAGTAATTTTGCATCGCGCCGAGCGTATGTATGCTTTTGGCGCTATGCAATCAATCATGTATACACACACGTAGACTTATGAGAAACGTTTTTCGTAAAACCACCCCTAATGCACTTTGCCTAATGGCAATAATGATGATGGCGCCATTAAGCGCCGCCAATGCACAGACAGGACTGCACCAAGTGCTGAAGACTAAGTTTATTGAGGGCAATGCCTCGTTCATGTCGCTTGTGGCGATAGCGCTTGTGTTGGGACTGGCGTTCTGCATAGAACGCATCATATATCTAAGTCTCTCGGAGATAAACGCCAAGAAGCTAATGGCTGCTGTAGACGAGAAGATAGAGCAGGGCGACATCGAGGGAGCCAAGGCGTTGTGTCGCGACACACGTGGTCCGGTGGCGTCGATATGCTATCAGGGACTTGTGCGCATCGACTCCACAATAGAAGATGTGGAGCGTTCGGTGGCGGCATACGGATCGGTGCAGGCTGCCAATATGGAGAGAGGCTGCTCGTGGATAACGCTGTTCATAGCAATGGCACCGTCGCTCGGATTCCTCGGCACGGTGATAGGTATGGTGATGGCGTTTGAGCAGATACAGATGGCTGGCGACATCAACCCCACAATCGTGGCTGCCGGCATGAAGGTGGCGCTCATCACCACCATCTTTGGAATCATAGTGGCGCTCATCCTGCAACTATTCTACAACTATATCCTCTCCAAGATAGATCACTTGACGGCACAGATGGAGGAGAGCGCCATAACACTGCTCGACTCAATCTTGAAGTATAAGAGCAAACAAGCATAGCCAGAGCGTATGAAAAGGATAAAAATAAGCGACTTGCGACGTCAGCCTACTCAGCGCATCGCAAATGTCGTGTTCTATATATTAATAGGTGTGGCGGCAATAGTGTTCTTGTTGTTCCGCCTTGTGTGGTTTGACATGCCCTATTATGATAATCCCGACTACAACGCACCGCTGCTCACTGGCATGCTTGTCGGGTTTATGCTCATGCTCGTAGTGGCTACGCTTGCACTTGCCGTGTGGAGCGTGTGGCGGGCTGCACGCATCAATCGTGGCGACAACCGTGTGGTGAACAATATTCCGGCACATCGCATATCTGTGGGTGTGACGGCTGGCACGGTGATGCTGATGGCGCTGACATGCTTGCTGTCGAGCACAACACCAATAATGGTCAACGGACAGGAATATGCCGACCATTTCTGGCTGCGCGTATCGGGCATGCTCATAGGTACGTCGGTGATGATGATAGTAGCGGCTGTAGTGGCACTCGTATGTGGTGCAATAAACAATAGAAGATAACTATGCTCATAAAGCGAAGAAAACATATGGTGCCTGAGCTGAACACAACGTCGACCGCCGACATATCGTTCATGCTGCTCACTTTCTTTCTTGTCACGACATCGATGGATGTGGACAGGGGAATAGTGCGCCAGCTGCCACCGCTTGATACCGAACAGAAGGATGTGCAGGAAGTGACCAATGTAAGCCGCGACAACACGCTGGCGTTTCACCTGACTGCTTCTGGCGAACTGCTAAAGGACGACAAACCAGTGAGCACGGAAGGACTGCGCAACGACATTGCCACATTCATATCGGGCAGAATGAAGCAACACATAATACTTGTGGATGCCGACCCGGCATCTGGCTACAACGCCTACTTCCAACTGCAAGACGAGATAGTGGCTGCCTATCGCATCGTGCGCGACCGCATTGCGCATAAGCAATATCATAAACCATACGCAACACTCACAGATGAGCAGCGCCAACATGTGCGCGACTTATGTCCGCAGCGCATCTCAGAGACCTATAACACGTCCGAATCGCAAGACGCAACAGCGAAAGGAGGCAAGCAATGAGTTTCCGATATAGACCACGTCGTGGTGTGCCGACGCTCAATACGTCGTCGCTACCCGACTTGATATTCACCGTGCTCTTCTTCTTCATGGTGGTGACACACATGCGCAAGACAACTATCAAGGTAGAGTATCGTGTGCCACAAGGCACCGAACTGACCCGCCTCACCAAGAAGTCGGCTGTGTCGTATATATATATAGGTAAGCCTGCATCGGCATCTAAGGCTTGTTCCACATCCGACGGTTATGCATTGCAACTCAATGACAAGTTTGCTACGCCCTCGGATATAGTAGGATACATCGCTGCCGAACGCCGTCGCATGTCGCCCGACGACCGCACACGACAGATAGTTTCGCTGAAAGCCGACCGTGGAACGCATATGCAGCTTGTCACTGATGTGAAGCAGGCACTGCGCAAGGCCAATGTGAGGAATATAAGCTACTCGGCAGAAGAAAAATAAAGGACAAATATTTTTGTTTTGAGCCTAAGATTGTGACAATTTATTACTTTTTATGAATGTATAATTGTCAATATCGTTATTTTGCAGTAACTTTGCACCAAAATAACAACAATTCATAAATGGCACATCACAATTTAGATCAATTGGACAAGAAGATTCTCCGGCTCATTGCTGGGGATGCTCGCATTCCATTTTTGGAAGTGGCGCGGTCGTGCAACGTGAGTGGCGCAGCCATTCACCAACGTATACAGAAGTTGACAAACCTTGGCATACTGAAGGGCTCACAGTTCGTCATCGACCCCGAGAAGGTGGGATATGAGACCTGCGCATACATAGGACTCTATCTTCAGAACCCAGCAAGTTTTGATGACGTGGTGGAAGAACTGAAGAAGATACCTGAAGTGGTGGAATGTCACTATACAACAGGTGGATTTGATCTGTTCATCAAGCTATATGCACGCAACAATCATCACCTGCTCAACGTAATACACGACAAACTGCAGCCTCTCGGACTATCGCGTTCGGAGACCGTCATCTCATTCAACGCGGTTATTGACCGTCAGATTCCTATCAGCGAATTGCCAGTGGACGACGAAGATGAGGAGGAATTTGCCGAAGAGGTAACTGGTGATGAATAATCTCCCCAAAAAGGTTTACACAAATGTTAGACTTATATGACATTTGTGTAAACCTTCTTGCTTTTTTATTTGGAAAAATAACAAGGCTATACAATATTTTTACATTTTTATAGTTATTATAACAACGGGCATTCTTATGCTCTGAAAAAACTATTATCTATAATGCTATAAAACTATATAAATGGATTATTATTGGCTTTATGTCCTGCTTGCTTTCACATTGAGTCTTGCAAGTGGATTTCTTATCATACCCCGTATTGTCGACTTTTGTCTGAAGCGCAAACTATATGACATGCCCGATGAGCGCAAGGTGCATCACAATGCCATACCGCGTCTCGGCGGATTGGCGTTCATGCCATGTATGTTTTTCGCTTTTCTTATGTCGTTGTATGTGTTCAACTGTGTCACCGACAATATGCCGGTGTCCATCAATCTGTGGACATGCTCGTTTCTTGTGAGTCTATTCATGGTCTATTCTGTAGGTTTGGTGGACGACATAATAGGTCTTGGTGCCCCCATCAAGTTCCTGGTGCAGATAGTGGCGGCATGTCTGTTGCCGATGAGCAATCTGTACATCAACAATCTTTATGGTTTTTGTGGAGTGGAGTCTATACCGTTTTGGATTGGAGCACCGATCACGGTTTTTGTCATAGTGTTCATTGATAATGCCATCAACCTCATCGATGGCATCGACGGACTATCTGGCGGATTAGCACTTATATCACTCACCGGATTTCTTATGTGCTTCGGCAGAGAGCAAGTGTGGACCTATTGTGTGCTGATAGCTGGACTCATGGGTGTGCTCGTAGCCTATCTCTACTTCAATATATGGGGTAGTGTAGAGCGTAAGCGCAAGATATTCATGGGCGACTCAGGCTCACTTACACTCGGATTTGTGCTCGGATTCCTTATGGTGAAGTTTGCCATGAACTCTACAGCCGTCATGCCATATCGCAGTGACGGACTGCTGTTGGCTTACACATTGCTCATTGTGCCATGCTTTGACGTGGTGCGTGTGGTGATGGTCAGACTGCGTGTTGGTCAACCGTTGTTTCAGGCAGACAAGCGTCATATTCATCACAAGCTGTTGCGCTGCGGACTTACACAGCGCAAGGCACTCGTGGTGATACTGTTGTTGCAGATGTTGTTTGTATTGGTCAACACAATGTTGTCAGGTGTGATAGACATCACATATATTGTACTGATAGACGTTGCATTGTTTATTGCTTTTCATCTTGGAGTGGATGTTGTGCTGAAGGGCAAGACTCTTTAGCATTGCGTTCGAGTTGACGTCGTAATTGGTGAATCTTTATTGCATTAATCAGCTCCACCATGCCATACACCATCATTGTCCATCCAATGACAAACAGTGGAGCTGTGGCGATGGAGCTTGGCGACACCACAGCGATGATGCCAATGAGCAATGTCAGCGTGGGCATAATCCAGAAGTAGAGTCCGATGTGTGCCATGCGCGATGCTGCGATGAGATTGAAAAACTGGTTTGCGGCACCAAGGATGAGGATGGCAGCGAGCACATACACAAGATAAGTGATGAACACCGTCGGCATTATGGCAAGTATAAGTCCGAGGATGAGGCTGCCGAGTCCGACGATGGGGAATATAGGTTTGGCAGACGTCAGCTTGCGTCCGTCAGCGTCGTACACCTCAATGTCGCTCTGCTTGCCACGTGCCACAAAATAGGTGACGCACGAGAATACGCCCGACACAAAGAAAAGCACGCCGATGGCGATGGTTATCCACTCTACGGTTTGTTCGCGATACTTCACAAGCAACGCTCCTACTGCTATCGCACATACAGCGCGGAGCAACGAACTAACTAATGTTTTCATATCTTTTTTGTTTTGTTTCTGGTCAAAGTTAGTCAAAATTTCTTTAACCACCTATATTTTTGCGCACATATTTATTGTACTAAACACGAACAATACTATACAGACCTGTGATGTAACTGTTTCTTAATCTAAATTAAATGTGAAAAAACTTTCATAATTGAAAATTAATGCTTTACTTTGTAATTCAATAATATAATATGTAAATTACACTCTACAAACAATATCGATTACAATTATTAATTATCAAAATACATGCAAAAGAAGCTTAATTTAGCAGTGCTGGCTCTATGCTGTACTCCTGCCGTCTATGCACAGACCGACTCTCTCGGCTATGTGAGCGAAGCAGTGAGTGAGGCTGCCATCACTTTCACTGAGGCTCAGCTTGGCGAGGACGACGACATGACACAGAATGTGACTATTGTCAACTCCAACACCAACATTTATGCAAGCCAAGTTGGCTACCTCTTTTCTCCGGCACGATTCCGTTATCGTGCCTTCGACCAGAAGTATAATGAGGTTTACATCAACGGACTCTCTATGAACGACATGGAGAACGGACAGTTCCGATATTCGCAGGTGGGCGGTCTGAACAATATGACTCGCAATGTCGAGTTTGCATTGCCGTTTGAGTCGAACAACTTCGCTTTTGCTGGCATGGCTGGATCAAACAACTACAACTTCCGTCCGGCTGCAATGCCTGTGGGACAGCGTGTGACACTGAGTGGTGCCAACCGCAACTACACCATGCGTGGTATGTACACCTACAGCACAGGTCTTAATGACAAGGGATGGGCGTTCACTGGTGGTGTGAGCTATCGCTGGGCAAGCAACGGCTATATTGAGGGTACATTCTACAACTCGTTGTCTTATTTCCTTGCTATACAGAAGATGTGGGGCGACCATTCTATCTCGCTCTCGACATGGGGCAACCCGACAGAGCGCTCTACACAGGGACCAGCTACTGACGAGGCTTATTGGCTTGCCAACAGTCGCTACTACAACCCTTATTGGGGCTATCAGAACGGCAAGAAGCGCAACTCACGTGTTGTAAACGACTATGCTCCGAGCGCCATACTCACATGGGACTGGAAGATAGACGACAACACTAAACTGACAACATCGCTCCTCGGCAAGTATTCTATGTACAAGAGCACCAAGCTCAACTACAACAACTCGGACAATCCACAGCCTAACTACTGGAAGAATCTGCCGTCGAGCTACTTCGACGTGTGGTATGAAGCTGACGACCAATATCGCACCGACCAGGCATACGCCGATTGGCAGTATGCTTACAACTATTGGAAAGCATCTAAGGCAAATCGCCAGATAAACTGGGACCGACTATATGCTGCCAACAAGAACGTGGCTCTTGAGGGCAAGGATGCTATGTACTACATCCAGGCTAAGCACAACGACAACCTCATGCTGTCGCTCGCTTCTACATTCAATCACCAGATAGACAAGGACAAGGCTATAAACTTCGGTGTGTTGGCTGCTACAAACAACGGCAAGCACTATCAGACAATGGAGGACTTGCTCGGTGCTACAACATTCCATAACATCAATACTTATGTCATCTCCGACAAGTATACAGTTGATTCGCCTGAGGCAGATTACGACCTCAACCATCCGAAGGCAGTAGTGGGCGAGGGCGACAAGTTTGGCTACAACTACAACATCCTTGTTAACAAGGCTAAGGTGTGGACTTCTTACTCGCAGAACTTCGGACCTCTCAACTATACAGTGGCAGCTAAGCTCGGCTACACATCAATGCAGCGCGAGGGCAAGATGCGCAATGGTCTGGCTCCTAAGAATTCTTATGGCAAGAGCCATCACGCTCAGTTCTTGGACGGAGGTGTGAAACTTGGTTCAAACATTTCGCTTGGACGTGCCGGTGTTGTGTCGCTCGGTGTTGCTTATGAGTATCGCGCTCCAGAGGCAAGCAAGTCGTTCATGGCTCCTGAAGTGAACAACGACTTCGTTCAGGGACTCAAGAACGAGCGTGTGTTCAATGCAGACCTCGGTTATCAGTTTAAGAACTCATGGCTCAGCTTCAATATCAATGGCTACTATTCACGCATGAACAATGTCACAGACTGGCAGAACTTCTACAACGACGATGTCAACTCGTTCACATACGTGTCGCTCACAGACATGAAGAAGGAGTATTATGGCGTTGAGGCTGGATTCAAGTTCAAGGTGACAAGTGCATTCGACGTAAAACTCCTCGGCACCATCAGCGAGGCTAAGATTATCAACAACTCTAAGCTCTGCTATATGAAGTCGGTAGACTCACAGCTGCTCGGTTCCGACCAGACTGGCAACAACTACGACGAGGTGTACAACAAGGGTATGCGCGACAATGGTACTCCGCTTACAGCAGCTGGCTTGGGCTTGAGCTATCATCAAGGTGGATGGTTTATCGACCTCAACGGCAACTACTACGACCGCATCTACCTCTCTTACTCGCCAAGTTTCAGATTCAAGTCGGCTGTAAAGGCTCGCAACGAGGCTCTTAAGAAGTATGGTGAGCCTATCATCAACGACGTTACCAACGAGATTGTCCCCGGTGCACTCGACCAGGCTAAGGGCAAGGGTGGATTTATGCTCGATGGTTCAATCGGTCGCAGCATTTATCTGAAGAAGGGTTCGCTGTCAATCAACCTCATGGTGACTAACATTCTCAACAACCGCAATATCGTCACTGGCGGATTCGAGCAGAGCCGAAGCGACTACAGCGGAGCGAGTGTGGACAATCCAGACCAGACCAACGTGAAGAAGCGTGCCTACTCATTCTCTAAGAACCCGTATAAGTTCTATGCGTTAGGTACCAACGGCATGCTCAATATCACTTATAAATTCTAAAAAGCAACGACAATGAAAAGTATCAAATATTTGAAATTTGCACTCGTGGCTCTCATCATCGCCCTCGGCGCGACATCGTGCATGGACGACGACTGGAAGGATCCTACCGGTGAGACTCCGGCTTATGGCAACAACCAGTTGCAGGAGACCAACGTAATGAGCATCAAGGACTTGAAGGCTAAGTACGGAGCTATGCAGAAGAATCCTATCAACGACACTGTGCGCATCGACGATGGTGTACAGATTAAGGGTGTTGTTGTGGGTAATGACGTGGAGGGCAACCTCTACAATCAGATAGCTCTTGAGGACGACAGCGAGTCGGGCATCATCATCTGTATTGCACAGGGTGGATTGTTCGGTCAGCTACCAGTTGGTCAGGAGATTCTTATCAATGTTGGTGGTCTCTACTATGGCACTTATCGCATGCAGCCTCAGATTGGTGCGGCTTATCACAATGTGGAAAAGAACCAAAACTATCCAAGCCGCATGAACCGCAACGAATGGCAGTCGCGTTTCAAGATTATCGGCAAAGCCGACGTGTCAAAGGCTCAGCCTAAGGTGATAACTGATGTGAAGTTGCTCAACAACGAGGCTACTGCATTGTCGTATGCTGGACGCTTGGTGACTCTTCAGGGTGTTGAGTTTGACAAGGCTGATGGTAAGCTCACATTTGCTCCAGAGGCAGAAGGAAAGGATACTGGCTTCGGTGTGACACGCTACTTCAAGGGCTTCACAGGACAGAAGAAGCAAGTGGGCATCCGCACCAGTTGCTATGCCGACTTCGCCGCTGAGATTGTTCCACAGGGCAAGGTCAACGTAACAGGTGTGCTCTCTTGCTACAAGTCGAGCACAACATCATCCTACGGCAACACCGTGCAGCTCGCTGTGCGTAAGTTGTCGGACATACAGAAGGCCGAATAAGAGCCATACACATATATATAATGTATAATAGAACAAAAAAATCACAATTATGAAAAAGATATTTTATACAATGCTTGTCGCTCTCGCGGCAACATTCTCATTCACAAGTTGCGAGGACGTTCCGGCTCCATACGACATTCCGGCAGGCGGCAACGGCAACTCTGAATTGGTTGGTGACGGCACCGAGGCAAAGCCTTTTAGCGTGACTGACATTAAGGCTGGCACCTCAGTGACAACCAACGTCTATGTCAAGGGCTACATCGTAGGTTTCGTTCCCGATATGTCTATCGATGAGGCTAAGTTTACTGCTGAGGGTTGCGAGGCTATGAGCAACGTTATTTTAGCAGCGTCAGCTGATGAGACTGATGTCAACAACGTAATACCTATTCAGCTGCCCGTAGGTGCAGTGCGCGAAGGTGTCAACCTTAAGAGTAATCCTGGCAACCTCAAGCAGGAAATATTACTCTGTGGCAACGTCGAAACTTACTTCAAGAAGGTTGGTGTAAAGGCTGTTGTTTGGGCTAAGATTGGCGATAAGGAATTTGGTGTGAAGCCAGGTACAACTACTCCTGTCGTTGGCGATCCGAAGGGAACAGGCACAAAGGAAGACCCATTTAATGTGGCTGCTGCCAACAAGTATATCAATGATGGTGGCGATGCTACTGTTGATGTATATGTGAAGGGCAAGGTTTCAGAGCTTAAGGAGTTTAGAACGGATTATGGCAGCATCAGCTATTACATCTCTGATGATGGCACAACAGCCAACCAGTTCTATGTATATGGTGGCAACAACCTTGGCAATACAAAGTTCACTAAACTTGAAGACCTCAAGGTAGGTGATGAGGTTGTCATCTGTGGCAAACTCAAGAAATACAATAACACAAATGAGTTTGACTCAAAGAACTATCTCGTGTCGCTCAACGGCAAGACCGAGGGCGGCTCAACAGGTGGCGACGAGCCAGTGGTTACTCCAACCGAAGGCGGCATGGGTCTGGCAGAACTAATCAGTGGAAAGATAAGTGGTGATTTCCCTGAAAACAGCTATGGTTCACAGAAAGTAAACGACGAGAGTACATGGTATACATGGAAGTATGAAGACGTTACATACGCAGGTGCGAGAATCTGTAAAGCACAGGCAGAAAAAGGTGGCGGTATTCAGGTTCAAGGTAATGCTTCGGACGTTTCTAAGCAGGGTTTCTTCTTCAACAGTTCGGCTTTCGCTAACGACATCAACACCATCACATTGGTAATTAGAGGTGCAAAGACTTATGACACACCTACCAAGTTCAGTGTATACGGAGGTGCTGAGGCTCATCCAGTTAAGGACGCAATAGAAGGCAATTTGGTAGAAACAAAGGTGGATGGCGAATTTAATGTCTTCACCTTGACATACACCTTCGCCGAGGGCTGCAAGTACTTCACAGTATGGAACAATGCTGTAGGTGCTCTCTACATCGACAAGGTGACTGTGGCAGTCAAATAAAATGTCTTAAAATATTTGGCGGTCTGCCGAAAAAATCGTACCTTTGCAGCCGCTGAAACTTATAAAGCGACATTTTCAATTAACAATATAACAATTTAAATCAAAATGAAGAAGGGAATTCATCCAGAAAACTATCGCCCCGTCGTATTCAAGGATATGTCCAACGGCGATATG
>CAKPST010000022.1 GCA_934183355.1 uncultured Prevotella sp. | reverse complement strand
GCAAGTCGCGAACCTGCTTCAAGTTTGAACGGTCTACGAGAGTCTCACCAAGGAGATTTCTCTTCTGCTTCTTTGTTTTCTTAGTCAGAATGTGACTGTGGTAAGCGTGATGACGCTTAATTTTACCTGTTCCGGTAAAGCGGAATCTCTTCTTTGCACCGGAGTTAGTCTTAACTTTTGGCATTTTTTTGTTTATTTAAATTGTTATTTATTATATGTGGCAACGCATATACCCGGCGTTACGCACACTTATCATGTTGTCTATTTTATTCCTCCCCCTTGAGAGCCTTGAGAGCCTCAGCGCTCACCTTAGCATTAGCAAGGAGTCCACCATTAGCGGGCATAACATTCTCCTCAGCCTCATTCTCCTTCGGAGCACGTGCCTCAGCCTCGCGCTTCTCACGATCAAGCTTCTGCTGGCTTTTTTTCACAACACCAGCCTTCTTTGGAGCGAGATAGAGAAACATTTTTTTACCATCAAGCTTTGGAAGCTGCTCAACTTTTGCATACTCCTCAAGGTCATTTGCAAAACGAAGAAGAAGCACCTCACCCTGCTCTTTAAACAGGATTGAACGTCCACGGAAGAACACATATGCTCTAACTTTATTACCTTCACTGAGGAATTCCTGAGCATGTTTGAGTTTGAAGTTATAATCATGTTCATCAGTCTGTGGTCCGAAACGAATTTCCTTCACCTCAACTTTAACCTGCTTAGCCTTCATCTCCTTAGCGTGTTTCTTCTGCTGATAGAGGAATTTGCTATAGTCAATGAGACGACAAACAGGCGGCTGGGCATTAGGCGAAATCTCTACAAGATCCACTCCCTGCTCTCTCGCCATGTCCAAAGCATGACGTGTAGACATAACAGTTGACTCACCGTCACTCACTATACGTACTTCCCGAACGCGAATCTGCTCGTTCACGCGGTACTGGTTTTTCATTTTGTCATTCTTCATTAAACTACTTTTGTGATAAAGCTATATTTTTTAAGCGTTAGCTGCTTTTATAAGCGGATGCAAAGGTAGTCATTTTCGATTGATTGACAAAATATTTCTAGCTTTTTTCATTCTTCTTCTTAGGTTTTAATGCCTTTAAAGTGTATTTTATTGATTTTTGAGTAATTTTGCACATTCAATAAACCCTAATCGAAAGAAAAAGTATGAAGACAGAACTAATTCTTGTTGGCAAAACCAACGACAAGCTATATATCAACGGCATTAAGGATTACGTTGAGCGTATCACACATTACATGCCATTCTCCATCACCACAATCCCTGCACTGAAGAATACTAAAAATCTTTCAGAGGAGCAACAAAAGCAATTTGAGGGCGAACAGATTCTTAAACTCTTACAACCATCGGACACTGTAGTATTAATGGACGAAAGAGGTGAAGAACGTACAAGCATGAAGATGGCTGCATGGCTTGAAAAACGTCAACAAACGTCTCGTCGCTTAGTTTTCATCATTGGCGGTCCATACGGATTTTCAGAAGCTGTATACAAACGTGCTAATGAACTGATTTCTTTATCAAAGATGACATTCTCTCATCAAATGGTAAGACTTATCTTTACCGAACAACTGTATCGAGCTTGCACTATAATAAAAGGTGAAAGCTATCATCACGAATAAGGGTACGACATAAATGCCATACCCTCATATAACTACCCTAATATCAACGGAATAATTGACGGTGTGAGCAGTGAAGTGAATATTCCGTTAAGCGTCAGTCCAAGACTTGCATACGCTCCATGCACTTGACTACGGTCCATTGATGTTGCAGTACCAATTGCATGGGCAGCCGTACCCATTGATAAACCCTGGGCCACTGGATTCTTGACACGTGCAAAACCCATTGTACGATATCCACATACAGCACATAGCAATCCGACACTCACAACGACAGCGGCTGTGAGCGATGGTATACCACCGACAGCCTTGGTCACCTCCATAGCAATTGGCGTAGTCACCGACTTCGAAGCAAGTGACAATATCACCTCACGAGATGCTCCCATCTCCTTAGCAATCCAAACCACAGAAACGATGCCAACAACACAACCAGCAAGTTCTGAAAGCAATATCGGGGTAAGCTGCTTCTTTATTGTGGACAGCTGCATATATAGTGGCACACCAAGTGCCACAACAGCAGGACGTAACCAAAACTCTATCATATGCCCACCCTTGTTGTAAGTTTCATAATCTACACCTGTGATTTTCAAAAACAATATTATGCATACTATTGAAATCAATATAGGGTTCATAACCACCCATCCAGTCCAACGACGCAACAACTTACCCAAGAAATATGAGCCAAACGTGAGAGCTATGAGAAAAAACTCATTTGAAAAATATTCCATTAGCTTCTATTTTTACTATTAATCCTCGTTCTTAATCTTAGCTTTAGCCTTTCCATAAAACTGATGCACCCATCCTGTCACAGCGAGCACAAGCACAGTTGACACCACCGATGCCACAACAATAGGAACAAACTGAGCCTTTATTATATCAAAATAAAGCATCACAGCAACACCTGGTGGCACAAAAAAGAAACCAATGTTAGCTACAAGAAAGTCTGAAATGCTGCGCACCCACTCTAAACGTATTACTCTCAACTTCAAGAGCAGCGTCAATAGCAACATTCCGAGAATACTTGACGGAAGTGGAATGTGGGTGAGATAGATGATAAGCTCACCCAAGGCAAGACAACCAAATAGGATTGCCAATTGTCTAATCATCATAATACCTAAAAACCTTTAATACCTTAATATTGTTATATATCGGCTGCAAAGTTAAGGAATTTTATGAACATGACGCAAGAAAAACACAAATATAATTCAACAAAACAAAAATAAAACAAGTTTAATCCTATTCTATTAAAATATCTCTGCTACATAATTATGCTTCATTCCGTCCTTATCACGCTTCAAAAAGAGAATTAAGTGCACATGACCACCCTGAACAATTCCCCTTCTCATTTCATCAGACAACGAGGCTGTTGAAGCAAAACCTGCTTTTATAATGTTACCTTCTGGCGTATATCTTATTGCCGACTCTATAGAATAACGAATATATTTGTCCTGCACGTTGACATACTCCACCTTAGCCTCATATATACCAAAAGCCTTACGCCCCTCGTATTTATCCATTACACCTACGATAGCAGCTAACTTAAAATGATCACCATTAACGATAATAGGACAAAAACGTACGTAACTACCTATAGTTATATTTAGACTAGCATACACCGATTTGTCTGCCACAAAATGTCTTGACTGCGAGTCGAACACATGAATGTGTTCGTGAGTCTCGTCAATATACTCCACAAAACCCACTTCCACAGAGAAAATCTCATCAACCCGTTTGTGCGATACCACAATATCTGCCGCACGTTCATTGCCTTGACGCGACACCCTTGTCAACACATCAAACATATTACCACGTATTTCCCACGGACGACACGGAAATTGACGACTATCAGCAATGAAGTCCGAACCATTTTTGGCAACAAGTTTTACATATCGACGTTTGCGTCCATTTGATTCCTTCTCAAATACCTTAGCTGCATACATGCTTAGAATTCCATCGCATTCACCTTCACTCTCCTCCGGATGATGAAGCATATACGACTGAAGGGCACGGTCTACACGCTCTTTTAATGACAAATATTGCCTACCATCCTTTCCTATCTGCCTACGCAAATCCACTGCACGCAGATACCTGTCATATCCCCATGCCTCCAAAAACTTAGGAAACTTGAAATCAGCATACGTCTCACTTATCTTAACTGCCATACCTAGCATACAAGAGTCTATAAGCGACATGCGTTTCACATGCAGTTTCATATATGCGGCAAGCAGAGAACGAGCCATCTTCGACCCCATTGTCTTATAATTATTCTGCAAGTAACGGAAAATCTTCCAATTGGTTTCGTCAGGATGGGCTGCACCCGTGGAGATTGATTCGAGAAGTTCATCCCATGTGACGATTGTATGAGTTGTTGAGTTATATGTATTCATAATATAGGTTTTTTAGTTAACAAATTAGATGTGGGTAAAATTACAACTTTTTTCTGAGAACAATCACCGATTCTATAATATTTTCGTTTACTTAATGAAAAACTTTGTAATACGGGATTTTGTTTGTAACTTAGCGACATAAATAAATATAAACCAATAGACTATTTTAATAATTATGAAAATTGCTGTATTCTGCTCTGCCAACGAGCATATAGACCCCAGCTATTTCCGCATGACCGAGGAATTTGGCAAATGGATGGCAGAAAACCATCACGAACTTATATTTGGAGGCACCAATCAAGGACTTATGAACTGTATAGCCAAAGCCGTACATGATAACGGAGGACGCTCTATTGGCGTTGTCCCATCACTTGTGGAGAAAGGCGGACGCATGTCCGACTTTATTGACATCCATTTTCCCACAGACAACCTTGCCGACCGCAAAAGCCTTATGATAGACCAATGCGATGTTGTAGTGGCTTTACCTGGCGGTGTAGGTTCATTAGATGAGATATTTTGCGTGGCTGCATCCAAAAGCATTGGCTATCATTCCAAGAAAGTTATACTCTACAATATGAATGGTTTTTGGAACTCACTAGTCTCTCTTATGGACGACCTCGACAACAAAGGAATGATACGAGGCGATTGGCATGACATGATTGAAGTGGCCAACGACTTCGAACAACTTAAAGAACTATTGAAATAATAGTTACTATTGCACAAAACAAAAGGCAATTAACAATGGAACTAAACCATTATTAATTGCCTTTTATATTATTTTTATTTTCAGTATTAGCCTTTCACAATAGCTATCAATTCCTCTGGAGTGACTAGCGACTGCTCGCCTGTTGCCATATTCTTGAGTGTGAGCTTACCTTCAGCAATCTCCGACTCTCCTACAAGTGCAACAAACGGCACCTGCTTGGCATTAGCATAAGCCATCTGCTTCTTCATCTTCACACTATCAGGGAATATTTCTGTACGTATGCCTTCAGCACGGCACTTGCCGAGAACAGGCAAACAATATGATGTTTCCTTGTCGCCAAAGTTAATGAAAAGCAACTGTGTGCCATTCACCGCCTCCTTAGGATACAAGTCAAGTCCATTGAGCACATCATAAATGCGGTCGGCTCCAAACGATATACCAACTCCTGATAAACCCGGCAATCCGAATATACCTGTGAGGTTGTCATATCGTCCACCACCAGTGATTGAACCTATTGCATAATCAAGAGCCTTAACCTCAAAGATAGCACCTGTGTAATAATTCAAGCCACGAGCAAGAGTAAGATCAAGCTCTATAGCATTGTTTAAACCACATGTCTTAAGTGTATCGAGAATAAAACGAGTCTCCTCTACACCCTTCATGCCTATCTCGGATGCAGCAAGCACATCAGCAATCACTGCAAGTTTCTCGTCGTTAGTACCCGAGAGAGCAATAATAGGCTGAAGTTTCTCAATAGCCTCATCAGAAATTCCGTCGCGTCGCAATTCATCGTTGACATTGTCGATACCTATCTTGTCGAGTTTGTCTATAGCTACAGTGATATCAACTATCTTCTCTGCTTCACCAATAACCTCTGCGATACCAGTGAGTATCTTGCGGTTGTTAATCTTTATAGCTACACGCACGCCAAAACGTGTGAAGACAGTGTCTACAATCTGCATCAACTCCACCTCATTCAAAAGTGAGTTAGAGCCAACTACGTCAGCATCACACTGATAGAATTCACGATAGCGTCCCTTCTGCGGACGATCAGCACGCCAAACTGGCTGTATCTGATAACGCTTGAAAGGTAGCTGAATATCCTCACGATGCTGCACTACATAACGTGCAAACGGAACTGTAAGATCATAACGCAATCCTTTCTCACAGAGCTTTGTTGCAAGACGCAACGAATTGCGCTCTTCAATCTCCTCGTTAGTTATTTTAGAAAGATAGTCGCCTGAGTTGAGCACCTTAAAGAGGAGTTTGTCACCTTCCTCTCCATACTTGCCCATAAGCGTCTGCAATGTCTCCATTGCCGGAGTCTCTATCTGCTGAAAGCCATAGAGAGCATAAACACTGCGGATGGTATCGAATATATAGTTGCGCTTCGCCATTTCTATTGGCGAGAAGTCGCGTGTACCCTTTGGTATACTTGGTTTTGCCATTTTTTCGTTTATATTACTTACGGACTATTGTCTGCTCACGGTCCGGACCAATAGAGATTATACGGATAGGAGTTTCGAGATAGTCCTCAAGGAATTTCACATAGTCGCTGAACTCCTGTGGGAACTGTTCCTCAGATGTGAACTTAGTCATATCCATATTCCATCCCTTAAACTCTTTATAAACTGGCTTTGCATCGTAGAGTTCGTAAGGCAGGTCGGTAGTCTGTGTACCGTCAGGTAACTCGTATGCCACACATGCCTTGATAACTGGGAAGCTGTCAAGCACATCACTCTTCATCATGATAAGCTCTGTTACACCATTGATCATGACTGAATACTTAAGCTGCACGAGGTCGCACCAACCACAACGGCGCTCACGACCAGTTACTGCTCCATACTCATGACCGAGGTCACGAATCTTGTCACCAGTCTCATCAAAAAGTTCTGTCGGGAAAGGACCTGCACCTACACGTGTGCAATATGCCTTCATTATACCATATACATTGCCGATGCGATTAGGACCTATGCCAAGACCTATGCATGCTCCAGCACAGATAGTGTTAGATGATGTAACAAACGGATAAGATCCGAAGTCAACGTCTAACATAGTACCCTGAGCACCCTCGCAGAGGATGTCCTTGCCAGAACGGAGTATCTTGTTGATTTCATGCTCCGAATCAACAATATGGAACAGCTTCAAATACTCAATGCCTTCCATCCATGTTTTCTCCACCTCTGTGATGTCAAAGTCGGTATAGCCAAGATTTGCTATCTGACGAAGATGTGCAGCCTTATGAGCCTCGTATTTCTCTTGGAAATTCTCGAGGATGTCACCTACGCGCAAACCTGTGCGAGAAACCTTGTCGGTGTAAGTAGGACCTATGCCCTTGCCTGTAGTGCCAACCTTGTTCTTGCCCTTTGAAGCCTCAATGGCTGCGTCGAGCACGCGGTGGGTAGGCATGATAAGATGAGCTTTCTTAGAAATATGGAGACGTGAGCGAAGATCATGACCACTTTTCTCCAAATCCTTAGCCTCCTGCATGAAGAGGTCTGGAGCGAGCACTACACCATTGCCGATAATGTTCACCTTGCCACCCTGAAATATACCAGAGGGAATGCTGCGGAGCACATACTTCTGACCTTCAAACTCGAGTGTATGACCTGCATTAGGACCACCCTGAAAACGTGCGATTACGTCATACTTCGGAGTAAGGACATCTACTACCTTGCCTTTACCTTCGTCGCCCCACTGCAAACCGAGCAGGACATCTACTTTTCCGTGATTCATACGATTTGTAAGATATTTGAGTTTCAAAATGTTCACTTTAGAGATGTAACATACTAATTTATGCCACACTCGCATGCAAAGTTACAGTATTTTGACAAAGTAGCCAAAGATTTGTATATAATAAATGTTTCAAACTCCGAGAAAAACATTAATTTTGTATCAAATAAAATAATGAACAAAATAATGGAAACATCAGAAAAGCTAAAACAAATAAAACGTTCTTTTCGTCTATTCATGAATGGAGTCACTGCTGCGTCTATGCGCGACAAGGGACTAGAGTATAAAATCAACTGGGGAGTATCACAGATGGACCTACGCCATATGGCTGAGCAACACATCGGAGACAAGGCTCTTGCCGAAGCTTTATGGGAAGAACGCAACATTCGCGAATGCCGACTTCTTGCCACACTTATAATGCCAGCCAATGAAATGAATGTGGAGCAAGCAATAAAGTGGGCTGAAGACGCATCGACAATAGAACTTATGGAATCGGCTGTGTTCAATCTTTTCCAACACATTTCTGATGCCACACTTCTCACCGACAATATGCTACAATCTGCCGACGAGAAAGTACGCACTGGCGGCTACAATCTCGCATGCAGAATTATTAAGAGCGACATCCTACAGCCTGAGTCCCTGTACAATCGCCTATTTGAACAAGCCGCTAAGGATTTAAAGACATCCAACCGCGCCATGTTGCATGCCATTGTTAATTGTTTAACACACATCTCTACTGCCGACTGCAAATATGCAGAGACGACAGAGAGTGTGTTGACTAATGCTGGGTATTAAAATCTATATTCTTTTGAATAACGCATCATTTGATGCTCATAAGTCTCGGTATAGTCGACATGCACATCTGCAGGATTGCCTTCGGCGTCCATCACGAGAGTCATGTACGGATTGATGAATCCCTTGTATGGCGCTATACCGAGTGCTTTATAACGTGAGAGCAACTCTGCATGGAGGTCGGCATCGACGTGTATAGCATAATGTTCTACAAGACTCTTGGCTGCTTCATAGTCACCCTCGCTCTTGATGCGTTGTATTTCGGCAAGCAATGTACCGAAGGCTGTATGCAACTTGGGATAATCGCTTATCTCGACATAAGTCTTGCCGTTACGCTTGACAAGACTCACTGCATCTGGATAATGTTCTAGTGTCCAACGTGCAATGAGGGCACGATTGCGCATATGTGCCTCCTCTATCTCACATCCTGGTTTTATACGTGTGAGCTGTGTCAGCAAACCATTCAGCATGTAGGTGAAGTACTGCGAATGATAAGCTTCAGTGTCTGGTGTAAGCCCAAGTTCGGTGAGTTTAGGGTCGGCAATATAGTAAAGACCGAAGAGGTCGGCACGTGCCTCCTCTATAGTCGAACCATACGAACTGAGAGCATCTGCAGACACACCAGGCAACAGCTGTCCCGAACCATGACCAAGACACTCATGCAAGTCGGTGTGCAAGTCGTCGCATGTGTCGCCATACTTATCTATAATGATACGTATAGCCTCATCGTCAACAAACTCCTGAAGGAATCCATTGCCCTTGGCTGCCTGATTATAGGCATGTGTAAGATTGCCAATAGTGATACTCTTCGAACCATATCGGGCACGAATCCAGTCGGCGTTTGGCAAGTTTATGCCGATAGCAGTTGACGGATACTCATCGCCACCAAGCATAGCGGCACACACTACATTAGCTGTCACGCCAACCACTTGAGGTTTGCGGAAGCGTGGGTCAACTGGAGAATTATCCTCAAACCATTGCGCATTCTGCGAAAGAGTCTGTGTACGCTGTGTGGCAACGAGGTCTTTATAATGCACAATGCCTTCCCACGAAGCCTTGATGCCAAGCGGATCGCCATAAACCTCAATGAATCCATTAATGAAGTCTACTCGTCCATCTTGCTCCTTAAGCCACTCAATAGAATACTCGTCGAAGAGATGCAAGTCACCTGTCTTATAATATTCTATAAGTGTATCTATCAGTTCCACCTGCTTATCGTTCTCTGCAACCTCGGCTGCCTTTGTAAGCCAATATATAATGTGATTTATAGTCTCACCATACAATCCTTCAGCACACCATACATCCTCACTCACAGTTCCATCATCTGCCTTACGCAGTGTTGAATTCAATCCATATGATATTGGAGATTCATTGGCATTTATGTCGGCTTGGCGCATCTTGGAATAGAATTCCTCCACCTCCTTCTGTGATATATTTTCGTAGTAGTTGCAAGCGGATGTCTTTACAAGGTCTTCGCCTACTTTCTGATTCACTCGCTTCGACTGAATAGTTGGATTAAATATCACTTCACAAAGTTCGTCGAGTTCCTCCTTAGCAATATTTTTAACCACACTACGCAAATATTCCTCGCTAAACTCTGGCACAAACTTCTCACATCCATAATGGTGGTGTATACCATTAGAGAACCACACACGCTTCAGATAGTCCTCAAGTGCACGAAACTCGTCGATCTGTCTGTCACCATCATATTCCTCATATACAGCCTCAAGCATAGTGCGTATTCGCAAATTATACTTTCCAAACTGGTCAGTGGTGATATCACGCCCACAGAGTGTAGCCTTGGCAAGGTAATAGATGTAGAGTTTCTGACGAAGAGGTAATTCCTCAAAACCGTCAAGACGATAGCGGAGCATCTGTATATCAGCAAAACGCTCGTCAGTATAATTGAAATTATCGGTCATTGTCTTTTTTCTTTATATAGTAGGCACTTCTGCTTGGTCTTGGCCATTTATTACAATTCCTCCTGATACTGTCGTGGAGTCTTGCCCGCAACCAAGCAGAAAGCTCGATAAAACGACTGGCGGTTAGCAAACCCCACCATGTCGGAAATCTCGTCAACACGCAAGTCGGAGTAGCGGCTATCTTGCAACAACGCCATAGCCTCCTCTATGCGCAGACGATTTACAAACTGAGAGAAGTTGGCGTGATAGCGAACTCTTAGCACAATTGACACATAACGCGTGTTGGTATGCAAGAGTTCGGCTAGTTTCTTGGCTGTAAATGTCCTGTCGCGATACTTCTTCTCAACAACAAGCACACGGAGTATCTCCTCTTTGAGCTTGTCAAAGGTTTCTCGCGAAATCTTAGTCAGATATACTGGTGCCTTCTTCTCGTTGGCATTTTTTTTCATTGTATTTATATTTATATGCCTTATAGAGCTTCACACTCGGCAAGCCAAAGTGTGGAGGTGGCATCTGTCGGCATGCGCCAATCACCACGTGGCGACAACGCTACGCTTCCCACCTTCGGTCCATCGGGCAGACACGAACGCTTAAACTGCTGCTGGAAGAAGCGACGCAAGAACGTGTGCAACCAGTGCTTTATAACTTCGTCGTTATATACATCTACAGCGAATGCGTTGCGTGCAAGCATAAACAGCTTGGCAGGACGGAATCCATAACGTAGGAAATGATAAAGGAAGAAGTCATGGAGCTCGTATGGTCCCACAAGATCCTCTGTCTTCTGTTTGATATTGCCGTTCTCGTCTGCAGGTATCAGTTCTGGAGATATTGGCGTGTCTATAATGTCAAGCAATGTCATACGCGACTGCTCGTCTACACTATTCTCTGCCACATGACTTACGAGGTGGCGAATGAGTGTCTTGGGCACGCTTGCATTTACTCCATACATAGACATGTGGTCGCCATTATACGTTGCCCAACCGAGAGCCAACTCACTAAGATCACCTGTACCAATAACCATGCCGCCAAGCTGATTACTGAGATCCATGAGAATCTGAGTGCGCTCACGTGCTTGACCATTCTCGTATGTCACATCGTGAACATTGATGTCATGACCAATGTCCTCGAAATGCTGTGTCACACTCTTGCAAATACTTATCTCGCGAATAGTGATGCCCAGACTCTGCATTAGTGATATGGCATTGTTGTATGTACGGTCGGTAGTACCGAAACCTGGCATTGTAACACCGACAATGCCACGGCGGTCATAACCGAGTTTGTCGAATGTCTTCACACATACCAGCAATGCAAGCGTTGAGTCAAGACCACCACTTATGCCGAGCACAACACGCTTGCTGTTGGTGTGAACAAGGCGTTTGGCTAGTCCGCACACCTGTATAGAGAAAATCTCATCGCACGATGCATACATGTCTTTTCCAGTAGGAATAAATGGATGCGGATTGATAGTACGCAGAAACTGGAAGTCGCGTGGCTCCACTGGATCGGCATTGAGAACAGCCACTGTCTTCATACCGATATTGCCACATGCGTGTACAAAAGATGTATTCTTGCGACGTTCTATACGAAGTTTCTCTACGTCTATTTGGTTCACTACAAGTTGTTCGTCAAGCGAGAAACGTTCCGACTCGGCTATGAGTGCGCCATTCTCGTATATAAATGCGTTGCCGCCATAGACTACGTCTTGTGTACTCTCACCGAATCCGCATGAACTATAGACATAACCACTCATAAGACGTGCGCTCTGCTGAGAAAGCAGACTCTTGAGATAAGCATTCTTACCAATGAGGTCGTCTGAGGCTGAGAGGTTGAGAATGATGTCTGCACCTGCCAATGCTATCTCATTTGACGGTGGAACTGGCGACCATACATCCTCGCAAAGCTCGATACCGAACTTCACACCATCGCATGTTTGAAATATTTGTATTCCTGGCTGCACGGTTATAGTGTTGCCAGCAAATTTCACCTCCACTGGGGCGGTGATATTGTCTGACGAAGCAAACCAGCGCTGCTCATAGAACTCGGCATAATTGGGCAGGAAACGCTTGGGTACAATACCCAAAATGTTGCCATGCTGACATACCACAGCGCAGTTGTACAATCCCGAACCTATGCACACCGGAGCACCTACAACACAAATGATGTCGAGCATGCGTGAGAAGTCGAGTAACTGAAGCATTCTCAGCTCAGCCTGCTCCAACAGAGTCTGCTGTGCAAAGAGGTCCTGACATGAATAGCCTGTGACTGAGAGTTCGGGGAACACGATTATCTCGGCACCTTTGCCTTCTGCCTGAGCTATAAGACTCTCTATTTGCTTTATGTTATACTCGCAGTCGGCAACCTTTACTGATGGTATTGCCGAGGCGACTGTAATGTAACCGTATTTCATAATACTGCTCTAAACTATAAACATTATCTAATTGTTACTTGCGTTGCTCCGTAGCCATACTCTTGGAACGAGGCGTCTTGATATGGATAGTTCTTATAACGATAGCGCAATTCGTTGACTATAGAGTGACGCAATACACCCTCGCCCTTACCGTGAATAAAAACTATGCGGCGACCTTTGTTGTGCTTGTTCTCCTCTATTGTACGACGGAAGTAGTCGAGCTGATAGTTGAGGATGGCAGCCTTGTCCATACCGGCTGTTGTCTCAAGCAATTCATCGGCATGAAGGTCTACAACAAGGATGTCGTCGTTCGACTTCTTCGACTGTGTCTGCTTAGATGTATTGAGCGACTCCAATCCCTTGAGTTTCTTGTACGATACTTCATTGGCTGTATTCAGTGCTCCCTTCTTGGGCTTGCCGTCATTTTCGTCTTCCTCTATATAGATTAGTTTGTCAGCGTCCACTGGCTTCAGTTGCGCTACACCATCGTCCTTCACCACAGGATAGAGCAAAGCCGGAGCATCAAAGAATTCGTTGTTTTGGAATGCATGCAGCTTATAGAACTTCACTTTGTCCACACGGAACTGAACATCACATACGGGCTTTGCCACGAAGTCCTTGTCACGTTTGAACGAAAGAAGCTGGAAGCGTACACGATCTATCTCATTGAGTTGGTCGAGAGCAAAACTCTCTATATAGACCTTTGTGTTAGGTTCGAGTTCGCCCTCGCCACGTAGACGGAACGACTGACCATCAACACTCATATATAGATAATGCACATAATAGTTACTATCGTTGACAAGATAGCAAGCAAACGTCGACTTCGAGAAGTTTTGAATGTCTTCAGGCACAAAGGCATAATAAAGATTGAGCACATTGCCACCCTTACGTTCCTCCACTTTTACCTTGTATGTAATCTCACGGTCGGCTGCATCATATTCTTCTTCATCTTCTATCACATCCTCGGTCATAGCGTTTATCTTCGCCTTTACAGACATGTTGAACGAGTCGGGGTCGGCTGTCTCTACTGAAGCGTCTCCTCCACTCTTCTTCTGAACAGACTTCGACGAGGAATATTCGTCGCCACTACTCATCACTACGAGGTCTGAGATGGGGGTTGGTATTTGGAATCCGTCCTCGTCTTCAACCAATGCTATGTCCTTACCCTGGAAACCAGCAATCTTGCCACCACCGACTTCGCTTAGAAACTGTACTTTATCACCTATTTTCATAACGTTTGTTTCTTTCTGTTTTTCAGTTTATTTGTTATATTACTTGGGGTATTAAGGTATAAGAAGCGAACTGTCACCATAGCTCAAGAAGCGGAAATCATGGCTGAGGGCATAGTCGTACACCTTGTGCCAGTCGCCATGTAGGAATGCGCTCACCAACAGCAACAACGTTGACTGAGGCTGGTGAAAATTGGTAATAAGCATCTTCACTATCTTATACTCATAACCTGGAGCAATAATTATCTGTGTGCTTGAATGCAGCATATTGAGCGAATGGCGATCCAGATAAGCCAGGATGTTCTGTATGGCTTTCTTCGGAGTCACATTTACTGCTTTTTCTGCGATTATTCCCTCGTATGGTTCCCACTGACCGACATGTAGTTCGTCCTCTGACAGGTCAAGATTGTTCTCCAACTTTACACCCATATAGTAAAGACTTTCAAGTGTGCGCACACTTGTTGTACCTACGGCTATCGCCTCAGCATTGTGTTTTACGAGTTTTTCGAGTGTCTCACGGTGTACACAGATATACTCAGTGTGCATCTCATGATCCTGTATCTCTTCCGACTTCACTGGCTTAAACGTACCGGCACCCACATGCAGCGTCACTTCCTCGCGTTCTATTCCTGCCGCATCGATTGCCGCAAGCACCTCTGGGGTGAAATGTAGTCCGGCTGTCGGGGCTGCAACCGAGCCTTTTATCTTTGAATATACGGTCTGATAGGTTGTCTTGTCGCTCTCCTGAGTTTCGCGGTTGAGATACGGAGGTATTGGCAGTTCGCCAACAGAGTCAAGCAACTCGGCAAACGACACCGACTTGTCATCCCATGTGAAGTCTACACGATAGCTCTTACCTACATCCTCACGACGATCGGCGGTCAAAGTCACCTCATGCCCCTTCACCTCAAAGGTGCGGCGCAGGGTCTCGCCCTTCCATTTCTTAAGATTACCTATCATGCAGAGCCACGAACAAGAGCCTGTGGTCTGGAACATCTGTTCGTAGTCAGCGGGGATATTGGGTTCGAGAAGAAACACCTCTATAAGTGCGCCCGTTGCCTTGCGGAAGTGCAGACGTGCTTGAATCACCTTGGTGTTGTTGTACACCATAAGCGCTCCCTTAGGCAGATAGTTGGGTATGTTGTAGAAGATGTCTTCTGACACTTCACCGTGCTTATACAGAAGCAACTTGCTGTGGTCGCGCTGCGCAAGTGGGAACTTGGCTATACGCTCGTCGGGCAAAGGATAGTTGTAATCCTTGATATGTATGTGTTTTGTTTCCATTTGTTTTCTATTGTTATTAAAAGCGTCAATAGGTGCCTACCTTTTTTAATATATTATGACGGCACCTATCACTGTGAAGATGAATGTAACAATGAGCACCAATTCGACAATGTCTATATCGTCAAGACTATATCCTGTCGAGGTGTACTGAGTTGAGATGAAGTTGTTGGCTGGGGCTATGTGACTGTGTACCTTACAATAAATAAAGTACACAAAGCCTCCGACTATAGCTCCCCATAGGAGTCCACAGAATATGTCGAGTGGGTAGTGCAGACCAAGATATATGCGTGTGTAGCAGTTGGTCAACGACCACAATACAAGCGACAGACTCAATATGCGACTACGCACTAACAGACAGAAAAACATAGCTATGGAAAATGTGTTGGCAGCGTGTGCCGAGAAGAACCCATAGTCACTGCCACGCATTCCGCCCACCACCTGCACTGCATACTTGATGATGGGGTCGTTGCTCGGACGCCAACGTCCTACGAGGGGTTTCATCAAGAAGTCGGCTACTCCATCTGCAAGGATTACACACAACATAGCACAACCTATAATGAGAAGTATCTGTGTCATAGTCTCATTGTTCTTGATTACAAGATACAGGAGTGCCACATAGAGTGGAATCCATGTGAATCCTGACGTAAGGAATGTCATCCACACGTCCAGAAACAACGAGTTGCTACCATTAAGCATGAGTAGCAAGTCGCGGTCGGCTTCCAATATATTCTGAATGTCTATCAATTTCTTATTCTATTTGTTGTTTATTTTTATGAAATATTAAATGACCTCAACCTTACTGCGCTTCAGCCATCCTTCCTTGCCGTTGGCAAGGCGCACTGAATACCAGTCTTTCATTGTGCGGTCGGTGATAATAACACCAGTGCCTTCATGTATCACAAAGACATCTGTACCCGAGTCGGCAGGTGTACTCTTGACGTTTATCGTCGGTGCTGTTACCACAGCCTTGTCTCTATGCTCAAAAACCTGTTTCTGCTGCCAAGCAAATATGTTGGAGCATACGAACACCACCAATGAGATTACGGCAACATAGAAACCCACTTTGCGCATCCATACGCTGCGACCAAGCAGATAGAGTAGCACCATCACCAATGTGACGAGAAAGAATGTTACGGCTATCTTTGCCCATCCGTCGCTGCTATTGGCATTCACTAACTGATGATACCACGACACGAAGAACATCTCCTCGGCTGGCACTATCTTGTCGATAGTCTTGCTACGCACAAACTCCAAGTTGTACTTAACGTCTCTATCTGACGGATTCAGACGCTGAGCCTTCTCGTATGCTATTATCGACTGGGTGATATTGCCAAGACGATAGTGGCTGTTGCCGAGATTGTAGTACAACACCGAGCTTTCTCCCTTCTTGAGCAGTTCTTGATAGTCAATCACTGCCTGTTGATAGTTGCCCTTGGCATATTCGGCATCGGCATTTGCCTTTGTTATAGCCGAGGCTGAAACCGGAACAAAGAATTGTATCGCCAACACCACAATAAGGACTATTGTCAACGCCTTACCTGTATATGATGTGTCATTGCCGTTGGTCGACTTGTTCTTCTTTGATGCCTTTATTGAGTTTTCTATATCCATGATAGCTATCATTGCCGATTCGTATGTCTTGTTCATGTTGCCTGCTGCGTCGCCAGGAGCATAGCGCTCAAACTCACACTCGTCAAGTGCTGTTATGAACTTGTCTATAGTTTCCTGTGTGATACTGCGCTCACTAAGAGTACCGGCTATCATTTCACGAGACAACTGCTCTACTGGCATATTCATGCGGTCGCCCACATATCCCCAAAGAGCACACAACACCTCATCGTAGAACTCGCCCTGTTTACCAGCAAGCATCAGTTTGTAAGCCGACTTAAGGCGCTTGGTAGCTACCTTGTTGGCACGCTTACCCTTGGTGCGTACTACGTCTGCATTCTCTATGGCACGACGACGGAACAACAGCACTATCGCTACGAACACCAACAATGGCACTATCAACGATGCCAAATAACCCATCGAACCGAAGAAACTCTCGCTGCTGTCTGTGTAGTCGGCAGCGCCTTCCTTTATCGACTTGATGTCGGTTGCAGTGGTCTCCGAGTAGTCGCTCACCGAAGTTGCCTTGCCATCGCCCTTCTCCACCTGTACTGTCACTGGTTGGGTCTTTATTGTCTTATACGACTCCGTAGTAGTGTCGTAGTATACTAGCGACACTGCTGGAATGGTGTATTCGCCACGGTTGCGTGGTACAACGAGATAGTCGAATATCATGTTACCCTCAATGCCATTGGCTGTGAGTTTGGTCTTGTCTGTCACCTTTGGGTCATACTTCTCGAAGTTCTTCGGGAATTCCACAACGGGCTGCTTGACGAGCTTCAGATTGCCTATGCCACCTACCACAACACGTAGTGTCAATGGCTCGCCCTCCTTTACAGTGGCATGATTGAGCTGAGCAGAGATACTGAACTTGCCTACTCCACCCGAAAATCCAGCAGGCTTAGTTGGCAGTGGGTCCACCTGTATGTCAAGTCCTGGAGCCACTATGTTGCGCTTCACCTCCACATAGCCCGAACCTCCGTTGAAGAAAGCCTCAAATGGGTCTACCGAACGATTCTGCTGAATGACAATACCCTTAAATGTGATGCTCGGAATGGACAGCTTGCCCGTCATCTGTGGGAACATCACGTATTGGCTCCATGTCACACAACGATAATTCTTGCCATTGAGTTTCTCCAGATGAAAACTCTTCTGCTGTGGCAGAGGTACCTCTTGTGTGTGAAAACCCGTTAGGTCTGGCATCTTACCATCGAGTGATGTCAAGTCAACAAGAGTGTACACCTTGTAGGTGAGAAGCACTGGCTCCTGCTCATGAACACGCTTTTTGTTGGCACTTACTTTCACAAACAAGTCGTTGCCACTGATGTGTCCACTCGGACTGCTTGCCTGTGCATCTTCGTCATCGTGCATCTGTGGTGCGCCGCCATTGCCACGTCGAGCCTGACCCGACACGCTGATGTGCACTGCTTGCGAGGCAATGGTCTTGCCACCCACCTTGGCATGAGCTGCCGGTATTGTGTACGAGCCTGCCTTCTCTGCATATAGCGTGTAGGTGAAGGTGATAGTTGACGAGCTGCTTGTGTGTCCGTTGACAAACTGATAGCTCGACTGCTGCGATGTATATGGTCCTGCTATCACCTGTATGCCTGCCGGTATGCTGCCTGCACGGAAATCATCCACATTCTGGGTATTGACAGTGTAAGCCACACGGAAGTTCTCGCCCACCGCCACATGCGACGGAGCTGCCACATGTATGCCTTGCGCATTTGCCATTAATGTGCAGAGCATGAGCACAACCAACAAAAAATATGTCTTCTTAATCATCTTGATTATATATATGTGTATATCGGGTTTGTTTCGTTACCAATTCTTCTCAAGCTTGCGTGAACGATTGTTGCGCATAGCGTCCTTTATGCGACGTTGTGTTGTCTGTTCATTCTGCATAGCGGCGTTAAGCAACTGCTCCACATTATCGCGGCTCATCTTTTCTTGTTGTTTCTGCTGCTCCTGTTGCTTGTTCTTATCCTGGTTCTTGTCTTTGTTCTCTTGCTTCTGTTTGTCCTTGTTCTTCTGCTTGTCGTCCTGTTTCTGGCGCTGATTCTGCTTCTGACGATTCTTATCCTGCTTGTCAAGACGTTTGCAGAGGGCTAGGTTGTAGCGTGTCTCGTTGTCGGCTGGATTGTTACGCAAACTCTCCTTATATGCGTTTATGGCATCACCATACAACTTGTGATTCTGACACACAAAACCTATGTTATGGAATATCTTTGCCTTGCGCATTGGACTGGTCTCCACCTGTGCCGACTTCTGAAACTGCTGCACTGCCACCGAATCTTTCTTTTGCATCATCAAGGCACAACCGAGGTTGTACAGAGCCTGCGGATTCTCCGCATTTACAGAGAGCGCCTTGCGGTATTCAGCCTCAGCCTTTACGAAATTCTGCTGGCGATAGTACTTGTTTCCCGTACGTACATACTGGCGGTCTGCTTGTGCCATGCCGCATACAGCATATAGGGCGAGTAATGCTATAACTAAGTATTTCTTCATAATCTCTTCTTCTTAAACAACCTGACATTTTTGAACAGTGGATTCTTCACTTCGAGCAGACACACGTCTATCACGAGCAGAATAATAACGAGCAAGGCAAATGCCTGAAATTGCTCGGCATACTCACTATACACCACGCTCTGTGTCTCGCCCTTTTGCAGTTTTGAGAGTTCACCATTGAGTCGTTCCTGTGCATCGCTCGAATTGTCTACATGGATATAGGTGCCGCTTCCTGCCTGTGCCACCTGTCTACACATTTGTTCGTTGAGTGCCGACATCACCACATTGCCCGATGCGTCCTTCAAGTATTCACCTTGTCCTACAGGTATCGGTGCACCCTTCGTGCTGCCTATACCAAGAATAAATACATTTATGCCTTTCTTGCGTGCTGCCTTAGCTGCTTCCTCGGCTCCTCCTTCATGGTCTTCGCCGTCGGTGATGAGAATAATGGCACGACCCACACCTTGCTGCTGCGTAAAACTGCTTGCTGCCAGATTGATAGCTCTTGCCATGTCGGTGCCCTGTGTGGCTATGAGCGACGGGTCGATGCTCTGCAAGAACATCTTGGCTGATACATAGTCGCTCGTTATTGGCAACTGCACGAAGGCATCACCGGCAAACACTACGAGTCCTATCTTGTCGTTGGTGAAATTGTCCACAAGATTCTCTACGAGCATCTTGCTCTTCTCCAAACGCGATGGCACCACATCCTGTGCTAGCATTGAGTTACTTATGTCGATAGCAATGATGGTTTCTATGCCATTGCGCTTGTCATTGGACACTTTTGAGCCCATCTGCGGACGCGCCAACATTACTACGAAGAGCGATATAGCTGCCATCAGTATCCAGAACTTCCACATGCGGCGCGTAGACGACACGTCTGGCATCAGCCTACGCAATATGTCTATGTCGCCAAGTTTGCGCAACATTCTGCCACGGCGCCACAGAAAGAAGTACCTCAATGCCACCAGCAACGGCACGATCCACAACAACCACAAATATGAGGGGTCTTCAAACTTATACATTTCTTGTCTTCTTTACATTAAGGAATTCTACGTAAAACAGTGAGTCTGAGCAACACTTCCATAAGAAGCATCAAGAAAGCCGCCAGAGCAAAGGGCTGATAAGCCTCATAGCGCTTCGAGAAACGCTTTACGTCCATCTTGGTCTTCTCCAGTTGGTCGATATCCTTGTATATCTGCACCAACTCACGATTGTTGGTGGCTCGATACGAACTGCCATTTGTTGCCTCCGCAATACTTGCCAATGTCTTGGTGTCTATCTCCACTGGCATATTGAGATACTGCGTTCCACCTGCCACCTGTACAGGATATGGAGCCACCTTGTTGGTGCCTACAGCTATGGTGTACACTCTGATGCCCAAACTGCGTGCTATCTCTGCACCTGTCATCGGTGATATGTCGCCCATATTGTTGCTACCATCAGTGAGGAGTATTATCACCTTGCTCTTTGCTTTAGACACCTTAAGTCGCGACACGGCGTTAGCGAGTCCCATACCTATCGCCGTACCGTCCGAGATGATGCCACGTGCGGCTATGTCCGTACGCACGCTTCCAAGCAGATTGAGCAACGAGGCATGGTCGGTGGTCATAGGACACTGGGTGAACGCCTCGCCTGCAAAGATGGTCAGACCTATATTGTCGTTGGGTCGTCCCGATATAAACTCTGCCGCCACATTCTTGGCTGCCTCAAGACGGTTGGGTTTGAGGTCTTCTGCAAGCATGGATGTCGACACGTCCATTGCCATCATTATGTCAATGCCCTCCACCGACTTACTATCCCACGCATTATGAGTCTGAGGACGTGCAAGCACGCACACCAACAACACATAACACAAGCAACGTAGCAACATCGGTGCATGCACCAAACGCTGTCGCCAACTCACGGGGGCATTGCGATAAGCTTCTGTGCTGCTCACACGCATCGTTGGCTCACTCTTCTTTCTGTACAGCAAATACCATATTATATAGGGTATGAGCAGAATGAGCAATATGAAATATTCTTTATTAGCAAATTCCATTTTAATTCTTTTGTTGACAAGTTAACATGTTGACGGCATTGAGCCGTCCTTGCTTCATCATTGCAGAAGCTGATAGACATGATAGACTATATATCCCAATAGACTCACCACCACTACAACGCAGCCCCATATCAGCGACTTTATCGTTATGCGGTTTTTGCGTGTCTTTATCTCGTCCTCGCTCAACTGGGGCACTATCTTCTCCTCTGTTGGCACATCATCGCGCTTGGTCTGGTCGATATAGTTGATAGCGTTGACGAGGTTCATGTCCTTCTCACCCAACATCGACGAATACTTGGCAAATTTCACAAGATCGGCAGTAAGGAACAACTGACGCAACTCCTCCATCATGGTATCGTCGCCAGCACTCTGTAGATTCTCCATAATCTCAGAGCTTGTCATCTCCATAGCATTGAATCCGAAACGCTCGCGTATATATTTGCGCAGCGTGTCTGTGAGTTGGGTGTAATACAGCTTCTGTTCGTCGGCTGTCTCAAAATGCTCCGTCTTCAATCGGTTCATCTCGTCGAGCGCACGCTGATGAGCAGGTATCTTCTTCACTATGCGTATGCGTGTGATAATGGGCTTGTTTTGCTTGAGTCTAAGCCCAAGATAGGCAAGAGCCACTGTCAACAGCATCACAACGACGCTCAACCAGAACAGCCCACTCCATTCCGCCCATAAAAACGGATTGTCCTGAACATCTTTCGGTGGGAAATATTGTTCAGGATGCAAAGTGTCAACGTCGCAGGTGATCACCTTCAACGCCAACTGATTCGAAGTGTATGTCTTGCCGTCGACCTTCACCTTCATGCCGGGTATGGCATAAAGACGCTCGTCGAAGCTTGTGAGTGTGAACGTTTTGCTCACACGCATCATTCCGTCAATGTCTGACGTGTCTGCCTTGGAGGTCTCCAGCACCTCAACGCCTGGCACTATATACTGTGTGCGCTTGAACTGCGGAAAATCCACCTTGGCTCCATGTCGTGCCGTGACATCAACAGTTACGTGGGCTTGCTGTCCTATGAGTATGGCTATAGAGTCTATCTTCGACTCCACGCTCACCTGTTGGGCGTAACCTGCAAGCACAGCCACTGCCAATATAGCAGATAATATCAATCGTTTCATATCGTTTTTGCTTTTTTCAATGTGCTGGCATCAGTTAGCCAGCCGTGCTCTCCACACCTTTTTCTCCTTTAGCCTCTTGAGGCAAAAAGCTGCATCATAGCCTTCACATAATCCTCGTCGGTGGCAACCGACACCCAGTCGACACTTGAGCGTGAGAATGTCTCGCGCAGATGAGCCTCGTGCTCCATCCAGTAGCGTGCATGCGCCTGACGCACCTTGCGACTCGATGTGTCAAGATACTGCTCATGTCCGGTCTCAGCGTCGTTAATCTTAATGAGTCCCACGTCGGGCAGTTGCTTCGCCCAGCGGTCGTACACCTGTATCGCCATCACGTCGTGCTTGTTATTGGCTATCTGCATCTGCTTGGTAAAGTCGTGTCTGTCGTAGAAATCACTGATAAGGAAGGCTGTAGTACGGCGTTTCATCATACGTGTGAAGAATGCCACAGCCTCTCCGATGTCCGTCTTACAACTCGCGGAGTGAAAGTCGAGCATCTCGCGGATGATATAGAGTATGTGCTTGCGACCCTTCTTAGGCGGTATATACTTCTCGATATGGTCGGAGAAGAATATCACGCCTATCTTGTCATTGTTCTGAATGGCACTGAAGGCTATTGTGGCAGCCATCTCTACAGCCATATCAGACTTCATGCAGCGGCGTGTACCGAAATCAAGCGAACCCGAAACGTCAATGAGGAGCATGACCGTCAGCTCACGCTCCTCCTCGAACACCTTCACGTATGGTTTGCGGAAACGTGCCGTGACATTCCAGTCGATGTCGCGCACATCATCACCAAACTGATACTCGCGCACCTCTGCAAATGCCATTCCCCTACCCTTGAAGGCAGAGTGATACTGACCGGCGAATATGTTTTGGCTTAATCCGCGCGTCTTGATTTCTATCTTGCGAACTTTTTTTAATATCTCTGACGTTTCCATTACTTACTTCTATGAATTAAGGTACTTCAACCTTATTGACTATCTTTGAGATAATCTCCTCGCTTGTCACGTTGCTTGCTTCTGCCTCGTACGACAGACCGATGCGGTGGCGCATCACGTCATGAACTACGGCACGCACATCCTCTGGCACTACATATCCGCGACGCTTGATGAACGCATAGGCACGGGCTGCCTTGGCGAGTGATATACTAGCACGTGGCGAACCGCCGAAGGTTATCATGTCCTTCAACTCGGCGAGTCCGTACTTCTCAGGATAGCGCGATGCAAACACGATGTCGGCTATATACTGCTCTATCTTCTCGTCGATATACACTTCCTCCACAACCGAACGAGCCTTGAGTATCTCCTCTGCTGTAGTCACAGGCAGTACCTTCTTATACTCGCCACGGATGTTCTGACGTATGATTAGTTTCTCTTCCTCCAGTGTAGGATAGCCTATCACCACCTTCAACATAAAACGATCCACCTGTGCCTCAGGCAACTGATATGTACCTTCCTGCTCGATCGGGTTCTGTGTTGCCATTACGAGGAACGGATTGGGCAGTGCAAATGTCTGCTCACCGATGGTCACCTGATGCTCCTGCATGGCTTCGAGCAATGCACTCTGCACTTTTGCCGGTGCACGGTTGATCTCATCGGCAAGAACAAAGTTGGCAAACACTGGTCCTTTCTTCACATGGAAGCTCTCGTCCTTCTGCGAATAGACAAGTGTACCCACAACGTCGGCTGGCAGAAGGTCGGGGGTGAACTGTATACGGCTGTAATCTGCATCAATTAGCTGCGACAGTGTCTTGATGGCAAGAGTCTTTGCAAGTCCTGGTACACCCTCAAGGAGGATGTGTCCATCACTGAGAAGCGAAATGAGCAACGACTCAACAAGATGCTTCTGTCCTACAATTACCTGATTCATGCCTGTCACAAGATTAGTGACAAAGCTGCTTTGCTGTTCAATCCGAGCATTAAGCTCTCGGATATCAATCGATTCTGACATGTTATTTATAAAGTCTTTATTGTTTTAAAGTTCGTATGTCCGGGCTTATCAACAATGCTTGATTCACATTGCCGGACTTTATCTGATGCGCAAAATTACTGAATAATTGCTTTAGAGGCGAAATATGCTGTCTAAAATATATTAAAATGTCACATTTTTTTACTTCTAACACTTATCATTCAGCTATTTTAAGCCCAAAATGTGTTGTCAACTCATCGTACACACGCTGTATAGGGAATCCCATGACGTTGTAATAACTACCACTCAGAGCTGTCACTCCGATGTATCCTATCCATTCCTGTATACCATAGGCTCCTGCCTTGTCGTATGGACGATGATGGCGTATATAGAAGTCTATCTCGTCGTCGGTCAGCTGCTTGAATGTCACGTCGGTCGAAACCGAGAAGTGGCGCTGCTCGTTGGCTGTGGTCAGACACACACCTGTAACCACTTGGTGGGTGCGTCCGCTTATCTCGCGCAGCATGCGGTGAGCATCATCTGCATCCTTTGGCTTACCCAGGATGTCGACGCCCACTATCACTACGGTGTCGGCAGTTATCACAAGTTCGTCGGCTGCTACGTCATACACGCTCGCCTTCTCGCGTGCTATATATTCTGCCACGTCCTTGGCTGGCAGTGTGTCGGGATAAGACTCGTCTACTCCATCCACTACCTTCACCTCAAAGTTGATACCCAATCCGCCGAGCAGCTCGCGGCGGCGTGGGGAATTGCTTGCCAGTATTATCTTCATTACTCTAATTGTTTACGTCTATTTGTTTTCTACTTCACTACCATCCGAAAGCTGTCTTGTCGCCCATCCATTTACCCTGAGCCTTTAGTACCTGTTCGATAACATCGCGCCCTACGCCATGACCGCCTGGTCGGTCGCTGACATAACGGCTCACCGACTTCACCTCCACGCATGCGTCCTTAGGACAACATGCACATCCGGCACGACTCATCACCTCATAGTCGGGTATGTCGTCGCCCACATACATCACTTCCTCGTCCTTCAGGTCGTATTCGGTGAGCAGGTCTTCATAGGCAAGCATCTTCACCTTGGCACCCATATATATATCCTTGACACCAAGTCCGTCATATCGTTTGCGCACAGCCTCGGTGTTGCCTCCTGTTATTATCGCTACATGCAGTCCACGCTTGCATGCAAGTTGTATGGCATAGCCGTCCTTGATATTGACAGTGCGAAGTGGTTCGCCCTCTGCCGACAGCGTTATTGTTTCTGCCGACAACACTCCATCCACATCAAACACTATGGCTCTTATCTTCTTCAAATCGTAGTCTATCATTGTTTACTCTCTTTGTTATGTTGTTCTACTTGTTCTGTTGCTCGATTATCATATCCGACATCAGCCTGTACACTTCCTTCAGTCGTGGCTCGTTGTCGAGCATTGCCACATGCTTGTCCATGACATTATAGTCCTTGCGTGCTGCCGGTCCAGTCTGAGCCTCCACAGGTTCGAGTCGATGAAGTTTACCTGTCGTTTCGTCCACAAGTGGCAGCATTACGCTGAAGTCGAGTCCGTGCTTCTTCAAAATATGGTCTGCCATGGCATAACAAGCGTTGGAGAAATTGCATGCAAACACCGCTGCCACATGTAACCAGCGGCGGTCGTCGCCCGACAACTCGTAGACACGCTCACTGAGCAGATGTGCCAGACAGGATATTTGGTCAAGTGTCTCGCGGTCGGAGGCTTCGACAAAACATGGTATGACACTGAAGTCAACTTCCTTCTGGCGTGAGAAGGTCTGCATGGGATAAAGCACGCCATAGTTGGTACAACGTCCTGCAAACACATCCATAGACATTGTGCCTGCCGTATGCACACAGATACCTCGTTTGATGTGTCTACACACTTCTGCCACCACAGCGTCAAGCGCCTTGTCGACAACCGAGAATATGTATATATCGGCATCGTCAACTATATTCACAATATCTATTACTGGCTGACTGCCAATCTTTGCGGCAAGCGTATTGGCTGACTCCTCGGTGCGGCTCCACACTTGCACTGGCGCCATATCTCTTTTTGCCAGGGCTGTAGCTATGTGTGTAGCGACATTGCCTGCACCTATCAATACTATCTTCATCTTTTGTTGTGTGAGGTTATTAAAATCCTATTATCTATGCAAAAGTAATTGTTTATTCGCAAAAACACCACAAAACATTTGACTAATATGATAAACTTGCCTAATTTTGCATCCATTCATATCGAATAATTATGGACTATACGAAAGAAAACATCGCATATACTGCCGACTGCGCCATGTCGTTCTACGACCAACTGGAGGATGTGTGCACAGCCGACTTCACCATACGTGAGAAATACTCCATTCTGCGCGACATATTCAAACGCGTCATCAATCAAGGCATAGCACACAACTCTATCAACTTCATCGGCATGTTTGCCAAACTCGACTATCTGGTCAAGGAACATAACATACCGACTGAGGTGGCTATGCTTATACACGACACGCGAAAAGCGCTCAACGAGATACATGCCACGGCAAGCGAGGAACTGGAAAAGTCGCTCTTTTATGATATCAAATCCACAGCCTTGCTCGTAAGTCATGTATATGGGGGCATCAGCATTCCACAATCGCTCTCACGCCACTTGCCTAAGAATGATAGGAAAAGCCGCTGGAGCAAGTTTGATATAAACCTGATACGCTGCATGGTGAGGTCGTGGGACGACGACTATATATATGCCACCGAACAACTGAACGCGTCGGAAATAAAAATTTGTTATGGTTCGCAAAACCGCTATTTGACGCTCAACGGCAAGGGCGACTGGTCGTATCTGCGCCAAATACTGTGGAAGGACGCACAGCTCAACCTTGTGCGCATACGTATGGAAGAGGATGTGTGCATGCCAGAGCTTATAATCTTTGAACCCGACTATCTCATCGACATCACCACCATCGCCTCGTGCTTTGAGACATATGCTGAGTCGCCATACGTAAATATGGTGAACCGACTTAAACCGCAGGCTAACACAGTACACATTCATCTCGGTAATCTTGCCGGACGCTTTCTCGACGACACCGTACACCACCGCAACGTATCCTTTGGCGAGGGGGTGATGGAGTTCTTCAAGACCAACACCATAAGCCTCACATCGTGCGACGACATGAACGACCAGGCTACGGTGCAGAAGTTCTACATGGACGCTCGCTCACAGAAGAACAACATCGCCAAACTCATTGGCAAAGACTTGCCCGAAGCTATAGACGAATACAATCCTAAGGCGGTGGTGCTTGAGCCTACTTTCTTCAGCGAGGTGCTTGGCATACAAGGGCGTCTCGACTTTCTACAAGACACGCCCGACGGCACTATCATCATCGAGCAGAAGTCGGGCAAGGGCGAGTTTGTGCCGTTCTCGTCGCCCGAATACAATCCGACACGACCTGTGCCACAAGAGAAACATCTTGTGCAGTTGTCGCTCTACCGCGCTTTGTTCAACTATGAGTTTCGCAAACGCTCGGAGCAGATGCGCCACTTCATGCTGCTGTATTCCAAATATCCCAACGGACTTGTGTCTATAGCCAATCTGCCCGAACTGACGCTGCGTGCCATACGTATGCGCAACTTGCTGACATGGACCGACCTTACACCGGGCAACATGGGACTGAAGGTGCTCGAAAGCCTCACTCCCGAGATGCTCAATCGCAAGGGGGCTGTAGGCAAGCTGTGGGAATGCTACACTCGACCCGAACTCGACAGCATTCTCTCGCCCATACACGAGGCATCTGCCCTGGAGCGTGCCTACTACTTCCGCTTCCTCAAGTTTATAGAGCGTGAACACTTACTGTCTAAGGTGGGCAACAAGACTAAGGACAACAGCGGTTTTGCTGCTATATGGCTCGACACTATTGAGGACAAGCGGGCGGCGGGCAACATCTACGAGAATCTCAGCATCAGTGAGTTTGGACTCAATGCAGAGGGGATGGTGGAGAGTTTGCAACTGAAGTTTGCCTTCGCTCAATCGGCTGACACGTCCAACTTCCGCAAGGGCGACATCGTCATTGTCTATCCCTACCACGAGGACTCTGCGCCCAACGCATGTGCACAAATGGTCAACCGCGCTTCTATTAAGGAGATTACAACGGAGGGTGTGGAGGTGGTGCTGCGCAACTCGCAGACCGACAAGCAAATTTTCGACTCGCCGGAGGGCACACGTTGGGCTATTGAGCATGACATGTTTGAGTCGTCGGCTCGTGTGCTATACAGCGGACTGCATAGCTTCCTGTCGGCTTCAAAGGAGCGTCGCGACCTTATATTGAGTCAACGCTGCCCTACTGTAGACGAACACATACACGCTCACGGCGAATATGGGCGGTTCAACACTCTCGTGGAGCGTGCCAAACAGTCACGCGACATGTTTCTGGTCATCGGACCTCCAGGCACTGGCAAGACATCGTTCGGATTGCTCAACATTCTGAAGGAGGAGCTGACCGACCCACACTCAAACGTCGTACTACTATCGTACACCAATCGTGCCGTCGACGAGATTTGCTCAAAACTCCTTGAGAGTGACATCGACTTCCTGCGCATTGGCTCTGAACTCAACTGCGACGAGTCGTATCACGACCATCTGCTCACCAATCGTGTGCAGCAATGCGCCACAGGACGCGAGGTGAAGGAGGTGATTAGCAACATGCGTGTATTCTGCGCTACGACGGCTGCACTCAATGCCAATATCCATCTCTTCAAGATTAAGCACTTCGACTTGGCTATCATCGACGAGTCGTCACAGATTTTGGAGCCTCATCTCATAGGTTTGCTCAGTGCCAAGTCGGGCGGAAGGGATGCCATCGACCGCTTTGTGCTCATTGGCGACCACAAACAGCTGCCTGCCGTGGTGCAACAGACACCAGAGGAGTCGCATGTCGACGAACCACTGTTGCGCGAGATTGGGTTGACCGACTGCCGACTGTCGCTATTCGAGCGTCTGCTTGCTGGCTTCAAAACCGACAACGGCTACGACCCTCGCTACGTGTATATGCTCACTCACCAAGGACGCATGCACCGCGACATTGCTGAATTTCCTAACTTCGCATTCTACGGCAACCGACTTGAAGTGGTGCCGCTACAGCATCAGACTCTGCCCGTGGAGACCTGCCTTTCCGGCAACGGAATAGAGCAGATGCTGCGCTCACAACGACTCTCGTTTGTGGCTGCACAGAAGCCTGGAACATCAGTGTCTGCCAAGACCAACCAGGTGGAGGCTGAGATTATTGCAGCCACGGTGGTGGAGATTTACAATATAAACAAGGAAGATTTTGACGAGAGCCAAACCATAGGCGTCATTGTGCCCTACCGCAACCAGATAGCCACCATTCGCAACGCTATCGACCGCTACGGCATTGCCACGTTGCACAACATCACCATCGACACTGTGGAGCGATACCAGGGCAGCCAGCGCGACTATATAATCTATGGATTTACGGTACAACAGCCTTACCAGCTGAATTTCCTCACCAACAACGTGTTTGAGGAGGACGGAATAGCTATCGACCGCAAGCTGAACGTGGCTATGACTAGAGCACGGCTGCACCTGATTCTTGTGGGAAACCCCGACATTCTGCGCGAGAACCTCACCTTCTACAAACTATTGGAGTATGCCAAAAGCAAGTCGGCCTACATCAACGTGCCGATGGAGCAATATTGCGAGGGCAAATTCAGCCTTGCAAAAGCCTCTGCCAACAGCGGCGAGGATAGCAGTCCATTGAGCGAGGACGACATTCTATTTGGCAACAACCGCGACGCCAACCTTGTGTTCATCAACTACGGACGCTCCAACTTCTCGCATGGAATGATGGTGTACAGCAAGCTTCAGCGGCAACCTGTAGCTCTGACCGCCACCCAACAGGTAGAGATTTATTGCCATTACCTCATGCCCAAGCGCGTGGAATGGGCAAGGGATACTTACCACTCGCGAATGGCTGAAATCGTTGGCATTGCAGCAAGACACGAAGGACGGGTGAGGATGATTGACTTCGGATGCGGTCCGGCTACCTGTGGCGTGGCGTTGGCACAAGCCATAAAGGAGACGAAGCAGGCGCACGGCGCAAAGCTGACTGTTGAGTACGTAGGCATAGACGTGTCGGAGGCGATGAGAGACAGAGCCGAGGAGGAAATGAGGCAATTGGAAAATGCCAACTATATGAGTTGGCGCATTGTGGCTTCGGACGAGGAAATCGGCAGCGACACTACAGGAAGCTCCTCGCTTACTATACTGAACTTCGCCCACTTCTTTGTCTGTATCGACGGAGAGGAAGCGGAAGCATTGGCCAACAGGACCAAGAAAATAATGAGGGAGAATGCCAAGAATGAGTATCTGACAATAGTGATGCAGGAGAAGGAAGACGACAGGCTGCAATCGTATAGAGCATTTGAGAAGTTGAAGAGGGAAGAATAGAAAGGAGAAAAATTTCGATATTATTGTCAAAATATCATTGTCATTTGATCATAATAAAAACAGGCATGCACAACCTCACGGCTGTGCATGCCCTTATATTCGATAAGATTTATTCAAAAAAATAGATGTGCGTTGTCATGGTAGAAGACAATTAGTTTCGGTTGGGAAGATGCGCTCCCCTACTTCAACTTAGTGTAGCCGTAGGCGGCGGTGCTGCCCAACTGCTCCTCGATGCGGATGAGCTGGTTGTACTTAGCCATACGGTCGGTGCGGCTCATTGAACCAGTCTTGATCTGACCGGAGTTGGTGGCCACGGCGATGTCGGCGATGGTAGTGTCCTCGGTCTCGCCCGAACGGTGGGAGGTGACGGTGGTGTAGCCATGACGATGAGCCATTTCGATGGCGTCGAGAGTCTCGGTGAGCGAGCCAATCTGATTGACCTTGATGAGAATTGAGTTGGCGGCTCCAAGCTTGATGCCCTTCTCAAGGAACTTGACGTTGGTGACGAAGAGGTCGTCGCCCACCAGCTGGCAGCGGTCGCCGATGGCGGCAGTGAGCTTCACCCAGTTGTCCCAGTCGTTCTCGTCGAGACCATCCTCGATAGAGTCGATAGGATATTTGGTGATAAGCTCCTCAAGGAACTTGATTTGCTCGGCAGCGGTGAGCTTCTTGCCGTTGGGGTCCTTCTTCTTGCCATCCTTCAGCTGACGGTAGTCGTAGAACCACTCGCCATTCTCCTGAACGGCAAACTCGCTGGCGGCGCAGTCCATGGCAATCTTCACGTCCTTGCCCGGCTCGTAGCCGGCATCCTTGATGGCCTGGCAGATGCTTTCGAGAGCGTCCTCGATGCCATTGAGAGCAGGAGCGAAACCGCCCTCGTCGCCAACGGCTGTGGAGAGACCGCGGCTCTTGAGGAGTTTAGCCAAGGCGTGGAACACCTCAGCACCCATACGGATGGCCTCCTTCTCGGAAGCGGCTCCCACGGGGCGAATCATGAACTCCTGGAAGGCGATGGGCGCGTCGGAGTGGGCACCGCCATTGATGATGTTCATCATAGGCACGGGGAGAGTGTAGGTGTTGCAACCGCCGATGTAGCGATACAGCGGGATGCGCAGATAAGCGGCGGCGGCGTGGGCGACAGCCAGGGAAACGCCGAGGATGGCATTGGCGCCAAGGTTGGACTTGGTCTTGGTGCCGTCGAGCTTGAGCATCTTGTAGTCGATGGCACGCTGCTCCAAGGCAGAAAGGTCCACCAAGGCAGGAGCTATCACATTATTCACATTATCAACAGCCTTGAGCACGCCCTTGCCGCAATAGCGGCTCTTGTCGCCATCGCGAAGCTCAAGGGCCTCGTTCTCGCCTGTAGACGCGCCAGAAGGAACCGAGGCACGGCCCACAACGCCCGACTTCAACGAAACTTCAACCTCTACTGTTGGATTGCCACGAGAATCCAATATTTCTCTTGCATGTACTTTTTCAATAATCATAATACAATAAGACTTTAATTACATAAATTGTTTTCTGAGTGCAAATATAGAAATCATCCCACAAACCGCCAAATTTAGGGCATCACCAAAAATAGGTATTGGGCAGAAAATACTTAATAGTGGGTATCAGATTTCGTCTAAGTAATAACTGATTCTTCCTCCTTCATCACCTATCTGCACATTGGCATCATACCAGGAGATAATCTGGA
>CAKPST010000021.1 GCA_934183355.1 uncultured Prevotella sp. | reverse complement strand
GCACGAGCATTGTCTAACGGGTGCAAGTCCCGAGTAAACCCTAATAGCGGGAATTACATAGCCAAAGGCAAGGGTGTTCATCGTGAGGTGAAATCTGAAAGAAGCCGGCGGAAAACGAAAGTAGGAAGAAAACTACTTCGTTTTCCTCCTACTCGATTATATGTTTTTTGATACACCTATTAATAAATACAAATAGTAATCGTTTCTGGTTATTTAAGTCGCAAAAGTATATTTTTTCTGTATTTTTTATGTCTAAATATGCTTGTGTGAAATATTTTTATTACTTTTGCTTCCGAGAAAACATTCCTTATATAGTATGTTGAATGGAAAGAAAAACTGTATTAACTTTTAAATAGTTTATTATATGAAAAAAACTTTACTCTCATTGTCGGCTCGTTTGTCGCTGATGCTCGTTTGTTGCACAATGGCTATGTCTGCATTTGGTGCAGCTGTTACAGTCACCTATAATGGTGTGAAATATAAATCGGACAAGAAGCAAACATATCTAATGGTGGTTGCTGCACCTTATAGCGGTGATATCGAGGTTGCTGCAAGCGTGTTTGTAAGTAGCATCAATAAAGAGTTGCCTGTTACAGAGGTGGGTTCAAGCGCTTTCGCTGAGCTTGACAAACTTACATCTGTTACTCTGCCCGAGTCAATAACCAAGATTGGTGACTATGCCTTTGACTCTGCAGAGAACCTCAAGACTGTGGACATGAAGGATAATGTGACATATATTGGTCATTGGGCTTTCCGCAACTGCTATAACCTTGAGAACTTGAAGTTGTCAAAGAGTCTTACCTTTATCGGCAACTATTGCTTTGACAAGAATTATAAAATGAAGGAAATAACATTCCCCGCAACGCTCAAAAATATTGGTGGTTATGCTTTTGAGGGTAATCCACAGCTTATCACTGTCTATTCGTTGGCTACTATACCTCCAGCTGTAAAGAAAGGTTATCTTGACGGTGAGGAGATATACACTATTTTCGATGACAACGACTACACTGGACGTGTGCTGTATGTACCAGCAGGATGTGTTGACGACTATAAATTGACTTTCGGATGGAACCAGTTCCCTGAGATTCGTGAGATTGAAACTACTGGCATTCAGGCAAAACCAGCCGTTGACGCTCAGTTGAGAGTGTTGGCAAGCGGTAAGGGAACAATTAGTGTTACAACTGCTGTTCCTGCTGTGGTGAAAGGTTACGATTTGACAGGTCGTCTTGTGTTTGGCAAGAGTGTGCAGGTAGGAACAACAACCATTGGCGGTCTTAAGCAAGGCATGCTAATTGTCAATGGAAAGAAAGTTGTTGTGGAGTAAAAATGTAGCTAGTCATGTAAGGGAGTTTATATTAGCAAGTCCCTTACATGACTAGTTGCTATATTATTTCTTTTTCATTGCCTAAGTTTGGGCAATAATGATACAGGCTATTTCTTTAATATTTCGCACAACTGGCGCATTCCCTCACTTGCTCCACACTCAAGGTGTGTGAACTTCTGTCTGCCTACACCCAACGACGGTTCGGGGTCGATGAGATATACGGGCACTGAGGGTCGCACATAGTGGATGAGTCCAGCGGCAGGATAGACGTTGAGCGATGTGCCGATAATGACGAAGACGTCGGCTTGCTCTGCAACGTCGGCTGCCACGCTTATCATAGGCACTGATTCACCGAAGAACACTATGAATGGACGTTCTAGTGAGCCGTCGCCACTGAGTGTGCCAGGCTTCACCTCGCAGTTGTCTTCGGTCAGTTCACGCTGATAGCGTGGGTCGTCAGGATTGCGCGACGAGCACACTTTGGTGAGCTCGCCGTGCAGATGTATGACGTTGGTAGAGCCTGCTTTCTCGTGCAGATTGTCCACGTTCTGTGTGATGACCGTCACCTTATACTCCTTTTCCAGCTCATGAATGAGTAGATGTCCCTCGTTGGGCTGTGCTGCATAGAGTTTGTGTCGCAGCATATTATAGAAGTTTGTCACAAGTGTGGGGTCCTTGAGCCAACCCTCGTGCGATGCTACTTGGTCGACAGGATAGTTCTCCCACAGTCCGTCGTTGCCACGGAATGTCTTGAAACCCGACTCAACGGACATGCCGGCGCCGGTGAGAAATACAATATGCTTCATGCTCTATGTTTTTTTAAAAGGATATATAAATTTGCTTCTTAGAGTCTTACTTCGTCTGCTTCTCCAGCGTCAGCACAGTCTTGCCGTTGCTGTTGGTCAGGTCTATGCGACCGTCTTCAGCACCCTTGTAAGCCTTAACAGTTTCGAGAGCCTTGAGAATCTGCTGTTCATACTCCATGTTGGCGCAGAGCATTAGTGTAGTGCCAATCTCCTTGAAGTTGATGGTTTGTTTGGCAGTATTGATACGTGCGATGCCGTTGATGCTGTTGCATCCGGCACATCCGTATACGTTGTTCTTCTCAATCTCGAAGCCCAATGTGGGACGAAACTCTGTCTTGGTGGTGTCAATGGCAGAGCCGTTCACTTCAATAATGTTCCATTCGCCGTTGAGGTCGGCATCAGGACCGATGGTCTTGGTTGCCGAGCAACTGCAAAGGGCTATTGCAGTTGCGGCTAGTATAGAGAATTTCTTCATTGTTTTTTTGTTGGAGGCTAGGTAGACCTTTCTAAGCCTATTTAGGCCTATCTAAGCCTTATTAAATCTTAATTGAATAATTCTATTTCAGTTTCCAGGTGGCACCGTCCTTAGTGTCCTTCACCTCGAAGCCCAGTCCTGCCAGCTCGTCGCGGATGCGGTCGCTTGTAGCCCAGTCCTTGGCAGCCTTAGCCTTAGAGCGTAGGTCGAGCACCATGTCTACAACCTTGCCGAAAGCCTCCTCGCGGTGTGATGAAGAGCCAGCGTTGTCGGGACGCAGACCGAGGAGTTCGAATGCGAAGAGACGCATTGTCTCAGCAAGTTCCTTGAGGTCGGCATCAGATATAGTAGCCTTATGGTCGACGAGCTTGTTCACTACCGAGCAAGCCTCGAAGAGGTGAGCTATGACAAGCGGAGTGGCGAAGTCGTCGTTCATAGCGTCGTAGCACTTCTGGCGCAACTCGCTTACAACCTTCTTTGTCTCGGCATCGCTTTCGGCAGATGCAGCGATGCGGTCGAGGTCAGAGATGCCGTTCATAAGTTTCTCCAGTCCCTTCTGTGAAGCCTGCAAAGCCTCGTTAGAGAAGTCGACAGTGCCACGATAGTGTGCAGAGAGGATGAAGAAGCGTATGGTCATCGGTGAGTAGGGCTGCTCAAGGTTCTTGTTGTTGCCAGTGAAGAATTCCTCAAGAGTGATGAAGTTGCCAAGCGACTTGCCCATCTTCTGTCCGTTGATGGTAATCATGTTGTTGTGCATCCAATAGCGCACCATCTGGTCGCCCTGCGAAGCCACAGCCTGTGCTATCTCGCACTCGTGATGTGGGAACACGAGGTCCATTCCGCCGCCGTGGATGTCAAAGTGAGCGCCGAGATACTTGCGTCCCATGGCTGTGCACTCGCAGTGCCAACCTGGGAAACCGTCGCTCCACGGACTCGGCCAGCGCATGATATGCTCGGGCGAAGCCTTCTTCCAGAGGGCGAAGTCAGCCTGATTGCGCTTCTCGCCAATGCCGTCAAGAGCACGCGATGCGTCCTTAACGTCGTCGAGATTGCGACCAGAGAGGATGCCATAGTGATGCTTCTCGTTGTATTTCTTCACGTCGAAGTAGATAGAGCCGTTGCTCTCGTAGGCAAATCCGTTGTCGAGAATCTGCTGCACCAGCTGCTCCTGCTCAATGATATGACCAGTGGCGTGCGGCTCGATGCTCGGTGGCAATACGTTGAGAGCCTCCATAGCGGCGTGATAGCGGTTGGTGTAGAACTGAGCTATCTCCATCGGTTCGAGCTGCTCCAGTCGAGCTTTCTTCTCAATCTTGTCGTCGCCCTCGTCAGCGTCGTGCTCCAAGTGGCCCACGTCGGTGATGTTGCGCACGTAGCGCACCTTGTAGCCCAGGTGCTTGAGATAGCGGAAGAGGATGTCGAAGGTGATGGCAGGACGTGCGTGTCCGAGGTGTGGGTCGCCGTATACAGTAGGTCCACAGACATACATGCCAACGTTAGGGGCGTGCAGCGGTTTGAAGACTTCCTTTCTACGCGACAGCGTATTGTAAATCCAGAGAACTTGTTCCATAATGATTGTATCTATTGTTTAATTTTTAATTCTACTGCAAAATTAGCAATTATAATTGAATTTAAGGAATCTGTTGGCGTAATAAAATAACACTATCAAAATATAAAAGGGGACATATCTCGCTAGATATGCCCCCTTGGTCGTTAATTTCTATTGTTAAATCTTTTCTTAAAAACCAGCTAAATGGTTTTTATGTTAGTTTCAGAAGTTGCCCTTGTTGGCGTTGTCCCACCAAACATGAGTGCCACCCTTGTCGCCAGAGATGCCCTTCTTGCTGGTGTTCTCCTTGTCGAGGATTTCCAGACCGCCCTTGATGCCTTCGGCGTTGGTGTCGTAAGCGTTAGAGCTATAGATGACGCGGCGAACGCCTTCCTCTGTGTCGACAGCACCGTTGCTCTTGTTGACCAATGCTACGAAGAACTTCGGATAGCCTGTGCGACGCTGCTCAGCCCAACCTTCGTTAGAGAGTGGGAAGAGAGCTATGTACTTCTGTGTCTGGATGCGAGCCAGCTGGTCTTCCTTGCTTGCAGCGTCGTCCCACTTCACACCAAGGTGGTTGACAGCAGCACAGTTGTTAGCAGAGTTGCCTGGATCTACATAGTCAGCCTGACCGGTTGTGCCGTTGATGTAAGCGTCGATGTCGGCTTCGCTGATGTTCTCAATGCCAGCGAATGAGCCCTTATAAGCAAGCTCGTTCTTGATAGAGAGGCGGATGCCCTGCTCGTAGAGATCCTTAACGCTTGTACCACCGATGTTCCAACGTAGCTTAGCTTCGGCGAGGAGGAAGTAAGCCTCGGCAGCCTTGAAGATAGGCAGAGGCACGTTGTAAGCTCCAACCCACTGTGACATCTTGTGACCATACCATCCGTCAGAACCCTTCTGTGCCATGCCGCTTGCGTAGCGGATGCCGCAATATACAGTGCCCTTAGGAGTCTTCACGCCCTTTTCGTTAGTGATGTCAGCGTCGTTCTTAGTCATGTAGAGAGGCAGACGTGGGTCGTTCATGCCCACCATCAGTGTCACGAGGTTGGCATTCATACCGCAGTCGAGCCATTCGAACATACGCTTCAGCTCGTTGCTCTGGTCCTTGACTACGATGTCCTTGCCCGAAGCGGCGAGTGTGTTGCTCGCAGCAGCTGTGGCGATAGCCTTGAGGTCGTAGCCATCGGCAGCCATCTCGTTCTCGCGCTTAGACAGACGCAGAGCGATGCGCAGCTTCATAGTGTTGGCTATCTGAATCCATACAGCAGGATCGCCACCACCCCATGTGTCGTATGTAGCAAGCGAAGTCTTCTCTACATCGCCCATCTTCTGTAGTCCGGCGATAGCTTTGTCGAGGTCGTCGAGCATATACTCATAGAGCTTCTGCTGACTATCAAAGCGATAGCTCGACTCGCTCTCTGCGTTGATGATAGACGAGTAGGCGAGTGGTCCGTAGGCATCAGTAGCCTGCATTGTGCCTACAGCCTGCACGATGCGCATTGTACCAGCCAGTCCGTCCATCTTCTGCTTGTCGAGGCTGGCGATGTTGCGGCGTGTGTTGTTGAAGATATGCAGATAGTAGTTCTCATACATACCGCCACTATGTCCGCGGTTTTCGCCCATATCGCAGTTGGTGAAGTTGCCATGAGGAGTCTGGAAGTAGCCACCATAGAGGTCGATGGTGAGGTTGGTCCAGAACTGGAACATGTTCTGATGAGGTGGATAGCAATAGTTCATTGGCTCGGCGCACTGTGCTGAGAATGGCAAGATGTCCGGATCCACCTGAGTCTTGTTTGTATTTAAATCTTCGAATTTGTCTGTGCATGAGCTGAACATTCCGCCACCCATCACAGCCAGTGCCAGCATTGATGACACCGCGAATATATTTTTCTTTTTCATAATTCCTTAGGTTTTAAACGGTTGTAAAACTAATTGTTTACTCGCTCAATCTCTTTTAGAAGTTAAACTTCAAGTTCAGACCTAAGCTTCTTGAAGAAGGAAGGTTGAAGATATCAACACCCTGCACGCCGTTGCCAGTACCCATAGATACGTCGGGGTCGCAAGGAGCGTCCTTGTAGAAGAAGAAGAGGTTGCGTGCGATGAGCGCAGCTGTGATGTTCTTGCCGTTGCCAAAGATGTTGCGGAAGGTGTAACCGAGGCTTATCTCGCGCAGACGAACGTTTGTACCCTTGTAGATATAGAACTCGTTAGCATACGGGCTGTTGAAGTTGGAAGCACCTACAGTTGTGTACCAAGCCTCTGGTGCAAACTCTACTCCGTCAACCACTACCTTGCCTGCATTGCGTGCGTCGCCAGAGCGCTTAGATACGCCCCAACCGTCGAGAGCTGCCTCAGTGCCTGAGAGAACTCTGCCGCCGAACTTACCGTCAATGAGGAACGACAGTGTGACGTCCTTATAGTGGAATGTATTGCTCCAACCGAAGTTAACCTTGGCGTTCATGTTGCCTGCATACTTCATCTCGTCGATGTTGTCGCCCATAAGTATAGGTTCGCCCTTATCGTTCTTCATTGGCTTGCCAGCCTCGTCGCGCTTAATCTGACGTACGTAGAGGTCGCCGTATGAGCCACCCTCGTTGAGCACAACCTTAGCACCTGACCATGAGGCTACAGTAAGACCATTCTCCAATCCCTCTACGAGTTCCTTAATCTTGTTGTCGTTGTAAGAGATGTTGAAGTTGGTAGACCATGCGAAGTCGTCGTTGAACTGCTGATGCCAGCCAGCAGAGAACTCGAAGCCCTGGTTCTGTACGTCGCCAGCATTTACATAACGATTGCGCAGACCGCTTTCGTAAGGAGCTGATACAGAGAAGAACTGGTTCTTGGTGTTAGTCTTATAATATGTCACAGAGAGGTCGAGGCGGTTGCTGAAGAATGTACCATCAAAACCAAACTCGATAGAGTGGGTCTTCTCTGGCTTCAATGTGCGGAACGGAGCCTTGTCGGGAGCCGTCACAGCGCCACTAGTGCCGAGAGTGTAGCGAAGGTTAGACATGTAGATAGGCACGTCGTTACCTACGATAGAGTAGCTACCACGGAGTTTGAAGAGGTTCACCTGCTCGCCCATTGGCATGAGCTTGTTGAGCAATACGCTGGCACCTACTGACGGATAGAAGAATGATGTACCGTCGGTGAAGGCGAGAGCTGACGACCAGTCGTTACGTGCAGAGAGGTCGAGGAACACAGCCTCCTTGAAACCAATCTGAGCTGTAGCGAATACAGCGTTGAGTCGCTTCTCGGTGTACATGGCGTCAGTAGTAGACATATTGCCATAGTAGTTGTTAGGAGTGAAGATGTTCGGATAGTAGATGTTGCCATCGCCCGGAGCCTTATACTTGTTGCCTTCGCCCCAGAGGTCTACGTGAGAAGTCTTGGTCTTGGTGAAGCTTGAACCTGCTGTAGCTGTGAGTGCCCAGTCGCCCCATGTGTGGTTGTAGTTGACAAGAACGTCGCCATAGAGCTGGTCGCTGAAGTAGCGGTTGTCCTTCATACGTCCCATTGGGTAGAGGTCGCCTACAGACGAAGCATATGCGTTGTGTATGAAGTGGTCTTCGCCACGCTCATAGCGCATACGTCCCTGTATGTTGAGGTCGGCAGTGATGTCCCACTTTACAGAGCCACCAAACTCATAGCGGTTGCGCTCTGAGATAGGAGTCTGACGATTGAGCATCCAATATGGGTTGCCAAACTGCTGCTGCTTAGTATTGGTCCAGTTCTGGATGTTGCATCCACGCTCAGCGTCATAAATCTCGAAGTTCTCCTTATAGTAGTTCCAGTCAGTGCCACGTGGTACGAGGTAAACGCCTGTGAGAGGGTTCCAGAGGTAGCCGGCAGCTGCCTGGTTCTTAGAGTACTGGTTGCTGTACTTAGCCGAGAAGTCAACATAGATGTTGTCGAGCACCTTGAAGTCTACCTTCGAGGTGAGGTTGTGGCTGCGGTACATGTTCTCAGGAGTCATGCCCTGCGAGAATACGTTGCCATAAGAGAAGTAAGACTTGTAGTTTTCGTTGCCACCGGCGATAGAAACAGTGTTGTTGGTGGTGAATCCAGTGCGGAAGAACTCCTTAGCATAGTTCTTTGACTTGCTTGAGAGTTTGTCGCCCCATGACAATGTGCCGTCGGCACCGCCGCCATATGTTGTCTGGAATTCAGGCAGCAGCATCGGGGTCTCCATTGTGGTGTTGCTTGATACGTTCACGCTCACCTTGCCAGCCATACCCGACTTAGTGGTGATCATGATGGCACCGTTGGCAGCCACTGCACCATAGAGAGCAGAAGCGGCTGCACCCTTCAGAAGGGTGATAGAAGCGATGTCGTCAGGGTTGATGGTAGACATTACGTCGCCACCGTCGCGCTTGCCACCATAGTCTTCAGAAGACTGATCACTGGTGATGTTGGTCATTGTCGGCACACCGTCAACAACGATAAGCGGCTGGTTGCTGCCCGAGATAGATTTATTACCACGGAACAGAATCTTTGACGAACCGCCAGCTCCAGTAGAGTTAGGTGTAATCTGCAAACCAGCGCTCTTGCCCTGGAGCGAGTTGATCATGTTGATTGACTTGATGTCATTGACATCCTTGCCTCCTACGGTCTGTGCCGAGTAGGTCAGAGTCTCCGACTGACGCTTGATACCCATGGCTGTTACAACCACTTCGCCAAGGCTTTCGGCGTTTGGAGACAACGAGATATTGATGATATTACGGTCGCCCACGGTCTCTTCGGCGTCCTTCATGCCTACGTATTTGAATACCAATACGTCCTTAGGGCCGATTTGAATGGTGTAGTTGCCGTTCAGGTCAGTCACAGTTGCTTTCTTCGTGCCTTTGACAGACACGCTTACTCCAACAAGGGGGTCGCCCATTTCTTTGTCTTTAACGAGACCAGAAACTGTATGCGTCTGCGCATACGCCCCCGTCATTAACATTCCAATTAGGAACATTACGACTGTTAGAAATGATCTTTTCTGCATAGTCTTAAGGGTTAGGTTAATTATTGATTTGTTTAAATAGTTTTGCTTTAAATGTGTTCAGGTTTGTTATCTTTGCGACAAATATACATTATTATTAGAGTTGTTGGTCAAAATTGGGGTTTAATAAAAGTTAAATAGCTTGATAGATTTTAGCTAAAGTTATTGTTATCGCAAACAATGTTAATTAGATGTTCAAATTTTTCACTACAATAGCTATTGTCTTCATGCGTATGTAGTTCTCTGAGAGATACATTAGTCCACCGTATGGATTGTCTGTTCCCCATGAGTTTTTGGCGATGTAGTAGCGTTCGTCGTTCTGGTCGTGTGCTATACCGATGAGTGTCATGCAGTGGTCGTCGGTGGTGCGGCGTGTCTCAAAAGCCTTTTGGCGCTCCTGCTGAGTGCATGGACGCTTGTCAGGCAGTGTTGCCACGCCCTTCTTGAATGAGAATCCTGGCTCAGATGTGTCGCCCTCCCAGCATACGGGATGTCCCATGCGCAGCGACAGCTCTATGCGTCTCATCATCACGTCGATGGGCGCGTTGTAGAATAGCTCGTCGCTGTAGTTGTCTGGCACCTCGATGACAAACGACTCGCCGAAGGGATGATGTGTGAAACTTGTCATCGCCATGTATTCGCCACGCATGCACACGCTGTGTGCAAACTCCTCTGGTGTATATTCGGCTCCCATCATGTACACCTTTTGTGGCAATGCTCCGATGCGTTCGTCAAATATGCGCTCGGCATGTTGTGCCAGTTGGCTCATGTCGGTAGACGCATTGCTGAGCATTATCATGCGTTTTGCGAGTGCGTTGTAGTTGAGTTGTGGAGAGTTGTACGAGTCGTATGGCATGGCTCCATATTCGCCTATGAGTCGCAGCAGCAGTGGCATGGTGCCTCGCATGGTGATGCGGTCGCTGCCCTGTGACAGGAAGTGGCAGCGTGTCTGCTCGGCGAGCAGTTTGCGTGCCACGAAGTCTACCGACAGGTTTACCGAGTCGCCCATCATGATGTGCTCGGTCTCGATGGTGGCGAGCATTGAGTAAGCCCAGCATAGCGGACTCTTGCCCTGGTTCTTCACTGGCGTATATTTCAGCACAGTCTCGTTGGTGAACCTTAGCTTTGTGTCGTTGCTCTCGTCCTTGCTCAATGGCGACGAGCATGAGGCAAGAACGAGGACCGATATAGTGATGAGTATATTCTTCATGATGCGCATTCTATTATTATAATGTTATTTTACGATAGATGTCATCTGTCCCTTCACGCCCTTAGCGTTGACGAGAAACGCCTTGGCAGAGCCGAATTTCAGGAACATGTCCAGACGCACAGGCACATGGTTGGCATCATCGGTTACGAAGAATCTCACGATTTCCTTGTCTTTGCCGTCTTCATGTTCCATATACGACAGTTGTAGGCAGCGATATTTCACGCCGTTGTCTGCCTTGACAGTGGTCTTTCCCTTGTATTCGAGCACAGCCGGAATCACCTTTGTGCCATCGGTGATGGGGAAGTTGATGCGGTTGCCCTTTTTCCATCCCTCAGGATTGAATGAGCGTGCACGTAGGAAAATGCTCAGCATGTCGTATGTGCAAGTAGATAGTTTGTGCTCCTTCCACACATGTGTGCCGTTGTTCTTCTGCTGGTGCTGCTTTAGGTGCTGCTTGCCACCAGGATATGTGAAGAAAGCCTCGTCTACGGTGTAGCGTTTGCCCTCTCGTGCTCCCTTGCGGAAGTAGAGTGGCTCAAGGTCGGTGGAGTTGTAGCACAGCAGTGTGTCGCGCATCACGAAGAACTTGTCGGCATTCGCCGACGAGCGTGTTATGAGCGAGGCACGATAGGCAGGCTTGCTGTGATATTTGCTCTCTACGGTTGACATCGAGGCGTTGCCCACCTTCACCCATACAAACTTCCAGTTGAAATAGAGGTTGTATGTGAGAAACTCACCCGACTTGAAAGCCGTGTTCTGAAACTTGCACTGGGCATTAGTTGGGGCAAAGTTGGTGAGGAACAGCAGTATTGCTATTAAAAGATTTCTCATAGTGTAATATTTTTGTTTTTTCAGAACGGATACGGCACTCCCATTTTCTTAGCTCTTTCTCGGTTGCGCTGTTGTATCTTTCTTTGTTGTTCTGCCTTCTGCTTTATTATTGGTGCAGGTTTCTGCTTGTCGAGAGGTCGTGCCGTTGGGTTCCAGTTGAGCGTCACGTCCCATTTAGCCTTACATTCTATCTCGTCGGGATAGTAGTATAGCATTTCGGGTTGTCGTCCGGCTCTGTAGTTGCCCGTGTCCCAAACGCCGTTGCCGTTGTCGTCTTCAAACATGCGTGCATAGTATTTGCCCGGCATGATGTAGTAGAACTGTGCTGTACCGTCCTCTACCACTGCTTTCTTCACGGCTTCGCCCTGAGTGTTGAGCAGTTCGACGACATATTGCTTGCCATTCTGCGGCAGACTGAACACCAGTGAGCTATACTCGTCGAGCGAGCGCACTTTCATTCCCATCTTCTTTGACGGCGACACAGTGCCGTATATGTCGACAAAAGCCATTGAGTCAAGCTCCAGACTATACTCTGTGTCGGGTTGCCATGCGGCACGCAGTTCATAGTTGCGTAGCGAGGGCATGTGCTCTATTACGGCAGTGTCGTCTGGAATGCGCTCCTTCACCGGACCGAAACGCAGCGGTGTAGTATACCACACAGTGTCTTGCTTGGCGTATAGGTGTATCTTCGTAGTGTCTATCACAGCCAACGGACGTTCGAAGGCAAATATCACGTTGCGGTCGGGGTCGAGTGTCGACGACGGTGTTATTTGCGGTTCTACGAATTGTTGCGGCATTATCGAGTCGTATGGTTCGCCTCGTTTGCGCTTCTTCTCCTGCTTCTTGTGCCATTCTTCATACGCCTTCTGCGCATCCTTCATTCGTCGTGCATAAGGCTTCTTTGACAGAATCTGTAGTGTGTCGGTCTGCGACACCAGACATCCGAGCGTGTCGGTGTTCATGTATCTCAGCTGTATGTTGAGTGTGTCTTGGTTCACCAGAGCAGTGTCGCGTAGCCAGTAGGTGACGGTGTCGCGTCGTACAGACGGCTCGATGATGAATGCGTCGTCCGAATTGAAGTTGAGCCCTCTCACTTCGGGCAGCTCCTTGTCGCCATAGCTGAAGAAGAGAGTGAATCGGTCAGGCTCCATACGTTCAGCCTTTAGGAAGAATCGGTCGGTGACAGTCTCATTGAACGCTCTCAGCACAATGTCGTCGGGCGTGAATCGGGTGTATCCCACACGCTTTATGTCCTTGATATGCAGCGAGTCAACCCATGTTGTGTCCTGACGATAGGCATCGCCGAACGATGGTGATATAGTGTCACGCGAAAAAGCTATCTGTTCGCTCTTCTGCGAGAATCGATAGTCGCCGTCTTGGTCCTGCAATGCATATATGCGATAGTTGCCTGGCGCTACACCACGTATCACGAAATGTCCTCGCGAGTCGGCACGAGCCACACGCAGCATTGGTTGCTTGATGAAGCACGAGTCCTCCATCTCGCCATACAGACCCACAAGTATGCCCTTGACGGGTTCCAGGTCTTCGGCTTGTAGCACACATCCCGACACTTGCAGCGTGTCAATGTTTTTGCCAGTGGAGAAACTATAGGCATAGTTGCCCAGTGGGTTGCCCTCGTTGTTGTCGCTGATAGCGTCCGAGAAGTCGATGGTGTATGTGGTGTTCTCCTTCAGCGAGTCCTTCAGTTCCACCACTATTCGCTTGCCCGTAGCCTTTATCTCAGCCTGTTCCATTTGTGGCGGCGACACCACCACCTTCTCCGTAGCGTTCTCTATCTTGATAAACTCGTCGAAGAGAATGCTTATCTTCTTTGCTTTGGCATTCACACCACCATCTGCAGGGTTGCATGCCACGACACGTGGAGGAGTCTCGTCATACCATCCACCGTCGGGGCGTCCCATGCGGGCGCATGAGGCGAGTAGGAGTATTAGCAAAAATACACCTAATAGCCCCACCCCCTTGCCCTTCCCCCATAGGGAGGGGAGTGATGTGTCTATTTTATGTGATATAAATTTGATTATATTCATATATATTTAAATATAACGATTAGAATGTATTGACCGTCTTATAGACCTGAGGCGGGCGTATTCATAATCTCTTCGATATACTGTCGGTTGTTAGACAGACGTGGTATCTTGTGCTGTCCGCCCAACTTGCCCTTCGAACGGAGCCAGTCGTCAAACATTCCTTCACGAGCCACCACTATCTCAAGATGTTGCAGTGTGATGTCATGGAATCGCTTAGCCTCGTAGTCTGAGTTGATTTCCTGTAGACGGTTGTCGAGAATGTCGGCAAACTCGTTGATGTCGGCAGGAGCCTTGGCAAACTCTATGAGCCACTGGTGGCGACACTTAGCGTTCTGGTCCATAAACACAGGTGCGGCGGTGTATTCTCTCACCTCTGCTCCCGTCTTCTCGCAGGCATAAGCGAGTCCCTTCTCGGCATTGTCCTGAATGAGTTCCTCGCCAAAAGCATTGATGAAGTATTTGGTGCGTCCGGTGATGACAAACTTATACGGCTTCTTAGATGTGAACTTCACCGTGTCGCCAATCATATAGCGCCACAGTCCGCATGATGTAGAAATGAGCATAGCGTAGTTCTTGCCTATCTCCACACCCTCAAGCGGCACGATGTTTGGCGTTGGACTGTCAAACTCGTCCATAGGCAAAAACTCGTAGAACACGCCGTAGTCGAGCATCAGCAGCATCGACTTGTCTTCTGGGTCGTTCTGTATGCCGAAGAATCCCTCCGATGCATTATATGTCTCCATGTAGTGCATCTTCTCGCTGGTGATGATGCGCTCATACTGCGAGCGATAGGGTGTAAAGGCAATGCCTCCGTGGAAGAACACCTCCAGATTGGGCCACACTTCGTCGATGTGCTCCTTGCCCGTAATCTCCAGCACACGCACCAACACGCTGAGCATCCACGACGGCACACCCGAAAGGTTGGTAATGTTCTTGTTGAGGCATTCGTGTGCTATGCGGTCGCGCTTCACCTCGAAGTCGCTCAGCAATGCAGTCTGCTTTTTAGGCACACGGATTAGGTTGACGAGAGGGTTGATGTTCTCGATGAGTATGGCACTGAGGTCGCCCACGAGTGAACCGGCAAAGTTGTAGTTGGGCGAGTGCGAACCGCCGAGTATCAGTCCCTTGCCGTCAAACATGCGGCTCTTGGGATTGTTCTGTAGATACAGAGCCACCACGTCGGTGCCACCCTGATAATGAATGTGTTGCAATCCCTCCTGCGACACTGGTATGAACTTGCTCTTGTCGTTGGTAGTGCCCGACGACTTGGCATACCATTTCACAGAGCCAGGCCACAGAATGTTGGCCTCGCCGTGGCGCATGCGGTCGATGTCGCCCTTTAGTTCCTCGTAAGTGTTCACTGGCACGTTGCGCACGAATTCCTCGTACGATTGTGTAGAGCCAAAAAGATGATTTCTGCCGTATTCGGTGTTGGCGGCAGCATGGAGCAAGTGCTGCAACACCTCGTGTTGCAGAGTCTCCGGTTCGGTGAAGTGGCGTTCCAGCTTATGCTGTCGGGGGATGAACGCATTGCGTATGATGCCTGTTAAGCTCATTTGAATTTCGTTTGTTCTATATTTTGTAAACTGCAAAATTACCTAAAACAAGCGAGAGGAGGGGGGTTTTTACTTATTTTAAGAGTAAAAAGGTAAAAAAGTAAAAGAGTAAAAGAGTAAAAAGGTAAAAAAGTAAAAGAGTAAAAAGGTGAAAAAGCAAAGAGATTGCTTGCTATAATTAGACCACGTTTTGAAAAAGTCGTCCCGAAAATGTGATGAACTACCGTAAAAGTCATCCCGAAAATGTGATAATAGTAGTTAAAAGTCGTCCCGAAAATGTGATAAGTCATGGTTAATACACTGATAATTAGTATATTTGCACAAAACAGAATAGATATGGAAAGAGTACTGATAAACGAGTTGCATAAATGGAAGGATAAACCCGACCGTAAACCACTTATCCTAAGAGGAGCAAGGCAGGTAGGCAAGACGTGGTTGCTTAAAGATGCTGTCTGCTGTGTTGAAGTGGTTGGACACTCACGACTTCTTCGAGGTTGATGATGTGCAGAAACAATTATTGGCAGCTTACGAGAACGACTTTTCCAAGCACGCTCCACGGCAGATGATTGAAAAGATAAGGTATGTGTGGGATAGTATTCCCTCGCAACTTGCAAAGGAAAACAAGAAGTTTGTTTATGGTCTTGTTCGCGAAGGTGCCCGAGCAAGAGAATATGAAGACTCTCTGATGTGGCTTAGTGATGCCGGTGAGATTATACGTACATACAATATAAGAATATAAGTAAGCCTGACGTTCCACTCAAAGCCTATGCCGAACTGAAAAGCTTCAAGGTTTTTCTGTTGGATGTAGGTTTATTGAGGTGTATGAGTGGGGTTTCACCTAAGGTGATACTCGAAGGAAGTAAGATATTTGAAGAATTCAAGGGTGCGTTGACCGAACAATATGTGTGTCAAGAACTGCAACTGTTCAAGCGTATTCAATCTAATTTTTACTGGACCTCATCATCATCAGCCGAGGTAGACTTTCTTGTCTCTGACGGTATGGAGGTGTATCCCTTAGAATGTAAGGCAGGAATAACGATGAATGCCAAAAGCCTTAAGGTCTACAGACAGAAGTATATGCCAAAATGGTCTTTGCGTACAAGTCTGCTGCCGTATAATAGAAACGAGGAAGAAGGCATTATCGATATTCCCTTATATATGTTGTTTGCATTGTCTGCAGAGTTTCTATAGTTGAAAGTTGAAAGTTGAAAGTTATGATATGCTTTGCCACTTATATTTTCCCCGATACTTATATTTTCCCGATACTAATTCGTCGGTAATCATAACTCTCAACTTTCAACTCTCAACTCTTTACATATCCTGCATCGATAGTCCCACAAGTTTCACCTCCTTATATTTGGCGAATTCTCGTCTTATCGTTTCATATTTTTCTTGCAGTACATGTTCTTTATATCTCTCAGGGTTGCGTTTCACTTCAGCCACAATGGCTGTGCGGTCTATCTCGTTGAGGGCGATGATGTCAATCTCGTTGTTGCCTTGTCGGTCCCAATAATTGCCAATGGTTGTTACGCGGTCTTCTTCGGCAATGCGCTGACGAAAATATTGTTCAAGGACGAGTCCGGTATAGTCACAGTAGTCGCGCTGAATTATTTCGAGCAACAGGTCGTTGCGTTCCATCTCTATGAGGTTTTGGTTGGTAAGTATGTAGCGAAACCAAAAACGGAAGAAACAGTCGTCTATCGACCAACGTATGTTGCGGTTGCCTGGTTTGCTGAACATTGGTTGTAGGCGGTTGATATAGTTGTAGTCTTCGTGCAAGTTTTTCAGATATGTGCCAGTGTTTTTGCCTATGATGTTGTCTATTTGGTTTTGTACGGTCATGCCTCTGGCTATCATTTGCAGAATACTCAGATAGTTGGAGTAGTCTCTGCCAAACTCTGCCATAATAAGCTCGGTACCCTCGCTGAGGAACGGACTGCCAACAGCTGTCACCCATTCAAGCATACTATCTTTTGTTGTTGCCCCAGCATCCATAAGTTGCCCGATATATTTTGCCACACCTCCCGTGAGCATATACAGACACAACAAGTCTTCAGAAGTATATTCTGGGTTATAATCATGCAGAATTTCTTTTATTACGGCTATGCGGAACGGGCGCAGTCTTATCTCGCAGTCTTTGCGTCCATAAAGTGGTTCGTCGTCGTTGTCGAATATCTTGTGCATCATGCTGAATATACTTCCGCATGCTATCAAGTTGACATGAGTAGAGTTATGGTAGCGATCCCATATATCTTGTATGTGGCTGGGTATGGCAGGGTTCACCTTCAAGAGGTTCTGAAACTCATCGAGTACAAGAGTGAAGTGATTGTCGCATCCATATTGCATTAGCGCTTCAAAGAATTGGGCGAATGTTTCCATACGTCCGTATATCTGTAGTCCAATGCTTTCGGCTGCCATGCGTTGAAACTTCTCCACAAGTACGTGCTCGTTGTCCTTTGAAACATACAGATAGAGCATACGCTGCTTATTCTGAGTTCGTAGCAACAGGGCAGTCTTGCCAATACGCCGTCTGCCCATCATTACTGTAAAGATCGATTTCTTTTCGCTCTTCTCCCAGTTGCGTTGCAATATTTCCTGTTCCTTCTCTCTGTCGTAGAATTTCATAATACAAGTGTTTTGTTATTTTAACCGCCATTAAATTAATGGCCATTACAATAATGCAAAGTTACGAAAATATCCTAAATAACAAGAAGTTAACAGCGAATAACATCAGTGTCTACAACAAATCAACAACGTTTCTGCGAAATCATCCACCACTGCATCTGCCCCTGCTTCTATGAGGCTTTCGCGTGATCCGTTGCCGTATGTCACACCTATGGTTGTGCATCCTGCGTTGCGTCCCATCAGTATGTCGAAGTGTGTGTCGCCGATGACGACAGCGTCTTCGGGTTTGAGTCCGTAGTGTTTTAGTGTTTTTGTCACGGGTTCGGCGTCTGGTTTGGCGTGTTTCACGTCTTCGGCAGCGATGATGAATGTGATGATGTCGTCGAGATGAAATCCCTTGATAAATTCGGCAGCCGACTTATATCCACGGCTTGTGGCTATAGTCAGTATACATCCATTGTCGTGCATTTGTCTCAGTGTGTCTGCCACATGCGGAAACATTGGCACACCAATCTCTGCGTTCACATCCTCGAATATGCGTTTATAGGTGTCGGTACACACGGCAGCCATCTCCTCGTCCATTGGTTCGAGGGTGGGGAATGCCTTCATGAGAGGTAGTCCGATAGTGGCAGCTATCTCCTCGTCGGTGTGCTGCGGCAGGTTCATTGCGTCGAGGGTGCGGTGAAAGGTGTTGAGTATGACGGGGCGTGTGTCGGCTATTGTGCCATCGAAGTCAAGAATAATAATCTTTTTCATAGCAATAAAGTATAATTGACGTAATATTGACGAACAATTAACGGTTAAATTAACGATATAATTAACGGATAATTAACGGGAATTAACGACAAAGATAATAAACGTAGTCGTTAATGTCGGTTAATTATCCGTTAATTATATCGTTAATTTATCCGTTAATTATTCGTTAATTTTATCGTTGTTTTATTTCTGTTTCTTCTGGTCCTCCTCAATAAACCTCAGCAGATGTTCCACCGCCTCGCTCTCCGGTATCGCCTTCTCCACGCACATTTTCTGTTTATAGAGTGATATCTTGCCCGGTCCAGCGCCCACATATCCGTAGTCAGCGTCCGCCATCTCTCCCGGTCCATTGACGATGCACCCCATGATGCCTATCTTCAGACCCTTCATGTGAGCCGTAGCAGCCTTAATCTTGGCAATAGTAGAGCGCAGGTCGTAGAGCGTTCTGCCGCAACCAGGACAAGAGATATACTCCGTCTTGGATGTGCGCAGACGAGCAGCTTGCAGAATGGCAAACGCAGTGTCGGTGATGTCACGCACGGTGATGTCGCCGTCGTTCATCAGCCAGATGCCGTCACATAGTCCGTCAATCATCAGTGCACCCATGTCGGCAGCTGCCTCAAGCTGTAGGTCGGCTTTCTCCTCAGCCTTGTGGCGATACATCTGAGCGAACACAACAGGGTTGAACAGTCCGTTTGTCCACAGTTCGTGAGTCAAGGCACGCTGTTCGCCAAGTCTGTTCTGCTGATTGCTCACTGCTATCACCACCACTTCGGGATGAGCCTTTAGGCAAGCCAGATACTCCTCTGACGGAGCACCGAGTTGCAACACGAGGAACTTCACCTCTGCCTTCACACCCGCAATAAACGGTGTAGCGTTGTATGGGAATATAGGATAGGTGTCCTTCTCGCCAGTGTAGGCGTTGTAGTCGACGATATACTTCTGTCCCTCCACACGGTTCTGGGGCAGTTTGGAGCCACAGTAGATGTAGTCGGGAGTCATGTCAGGATTAAACTCCACAGCGTTTGCAGCCTCACCGTTGGGCAATGAGGCGATGACAACGGGAGCGTTTGAGCCGCCTATGCCACCCGCAGCGCGAGTCTTGCGGCGTTCGGGGCGCACCCAGTCAAAGTCAGCCGACTCCGTTGCTGGCACCATCAGATGTCCCTCGCGCTTGGTGATGTAGTCCACGAGATGACGAGCCACCGGAATCTCAGCCTCTGGCTCCTCGCTCAGGCTCACGCGTATGGTGTCGCCTATGCCGTCGGCGAGCAATGCGCCTATGCCCACAGCACTCTTGATGCGACCGTCCTCACCCTCGCCAGCCTCTGTCACGCCGAGGTGCAGCGGATAGTGCATGTCTGCCTTGTCCATCTCCGACACGAGCAGACGCACTGTGCGCACCATGATGACTGTGTTCGATGCCTTGATAGAGATGACAACATTGTCAAACTGCTCCTTCTTGCAGATGCGCAAGAACTCCATACAGCTCTCCACGATGCCCTCTGGAGTGTCGCCATAGCGCGACATGATGCGGTCGGACAGCGAACCGTGGTTTACACCTATGCGTACAGCGGTGTGGTGTTCCTTACATATATTGAGGAATGGCACAAATCGGTCCTCAAGTTTCTTCAACTCCTCGGCATATTCCTCGTCGGTGTATTCTATCTTCTTGAACACACGAGCCGGGTCGACATAGTTGCCAGGATTGACACGCACCTTCTCGGCATACAATGCAGCCACATCGGCAACATTAGCGTTGAAATGAACGTCGGCAACGAGTGGCGTATCATAGCCGTCGGCACGCAGTTGGGCGTTGATGTTTTGCAGATTCTCTGCCTCGCGTCTGCCCTGTGTAGTCAGACGCACCAGTTCGCCGCCAGCCTTGATGATGCGTTCAGCCTGCTCCACACACGCCGCCGTGTCGTTGGTGTTGGTGGTGGTCATCGACTGAATGCGTATAGGGGCGTCGCCGCCGAGCTGTATGTTGCCCACCTGAATGGCAGACGCAGCACGTCGGCGATAATTAAACAGGTCTATCATTTAGTTTGTTTTGAAGTCATACTTTATTTCGGCAAGGTCTCTATTTGCCTTTTCTATCTTGGCACCCAGAGTAGCCTTGTAATCCTCCATCTTCTGAGCCACCTCAGCGTCGCAGAGCGAAATCATCTCGCAAGCCAAGATAGCAGCGTTCATGGCACCGTTGACACCCACAGTAGCTGTAGGAATGCCTGGAGGCATCTGTATGATAGAGAGCATGGCGTCGAGTCCGTCGAGCATACCCTTGATAGGCACACCGATGACAGGCAGCGGAGTATTGGCAGCGATGACACCAGGCAGTGCGGCAGCCATACCAGCGGCAGCAATGATTACCTTGATGCCACGTGCTTTGGCACCCTTAGCAAATTCTTCTACCGCTGCAGGTGTGCGGTGAGCTGAGAGTGCATTTACTTCAAAAGGAATCTGCATGTCGTTCAAGAAATTGCATGCCTTTTCCATAACGGGCAGGTCGGATGTGCTGCCCATGATGATGCTGACTAATGGAGACATAAAAATAAGATTTTAAAGCCCTACCCCCAGTTCCTTCCCCATAGGGAGGGGGAGTGATGTGTAGAGTTGGGCTTTGGTTTATTGTAATATATTATTTATATGATTAATATCACGACATACGCTGTCACCAGTCCTAATAAGAATCCATAGCACACTTGTCTTAGCGAGTGTTGCCTCAGAATCATGCGACTGGAGCCCACCATTCCGGCGAGTATCAGCACCACGCAGAGCCAATTCAAGGGGTTGAATCCGAATATCACGGCAAAGGCTTGCAGAGCGCCAGCCACGCCGCCGATGGCAGCCGTGTGTGTTGATATCTTCCACCACACGTTGATGAGAGCGCAGAGTATCTGTATGACGAGCGCCGCCATGAGTATGTTGCTCATGAAGTGGGGGATGTTGAAGCGGTGCATCACGTAGTAGCATACAAAGTAGCTCACGATGGAGAGCAGATATGGCACGACACGTCGCTCCTTCTTGCCCAACTCTATCAGAGTCCAACCGTGGTAGTTGCGGTAGAAGTGGATGAGCAGTGTGGGCACAAGGATTGTGAAGATGTAGACAAGAGCGAGCACCGTGAGCTTGTATGCCCACGGCATCAGACTGAGATAGCTGAATGTGAATAGAGCTATCAAGCCTACGAGCGACAGATAGAATGGTGTGAATACCATGCTGAGCACTCGTGCAGCGAGTATAATGTTCTTTTCTTTCATTTTCTCAATCTTGCTACTGGCAGTCCCAACTGTTCGCGGTATTTAGCCACAGTGCGTCGTGCTATAGGATAGCCTAATTTGGCGAGTGCCTTGGTCAGAGCGTCGTCGCTCATAGGTTTTTTCTTGTCCTCTTTGTCGATAAGCTCCTTCAGAGCGAGTTTTATCTTGCGTGTCGACAGCTCCTCGCCCTCCCCTGTGGTATATCCGTCCGAGAAGAAGAATCTCAGTGGGAATGTTCCCCAGTTGGTTTGTGCATATTTGATGTTGCTCACACGTGATATTGTCGAGATGTCAAGCCCCGTCTTGTCGGCGATATTCTTCAGAATCATCGGCTTCAAATCCGACTCATCGCCGTCCTGGAAGAAACGTCGTTGCCAGTCGATGATGGCTTGCATGGTTATGGTCAGAGTGCGTCGTCTCACCTTTATCGCCTCTATATATCCGCGAGCTCGGTCCACCTTCTCCTTGGCATATAGCAGAGCCTCTTTTTCGCGTCGCGACATCGAAGCCTTGTTGTTCTTATAAGCCTCCATCATGTCGGCAAACGACGGCGACACCTTCAGTTCGGGAATGTTGCCACCGTTGAGCGTGAAGGTCACGTTGCCATTGTCGTCGGTGTCTACGATGAAGTCGGGTGTTATCTGTTGCAGATTGCGTCCCTCCGTCTCGCCCAGCGACGAACCAGGTTTGGGGTTGAGTCGTCTCAATTCGGCATTTACACGCTCTGCCGTGTCGGCATCCACGCCAAGTGCCGAGCGTATTTTGTCAAAATGCTTCTTAGTGAACTCGTCGAAGCAGTCGGTTATCACCTTTCTCATCAACGGCTTGATGGCATCATTAGGGCGTCGTTTTATTTGCAGCAGCAGACACTCCTGCAACGAGTGTGCACCTATACCGGCAGGGTCGAACGTCTGCAATATATGCACCACATGGTCGACATCCTCCGTCGAGCAGTCGAGTCCGTGATATATGGCAAGCTCGTCGCTTATCGACTCGCTATCCTTGCGCAGTAGTCCGTCGCTGTCCAGCGATCCAATGACATACTCCATTATCTGCTCTTCCTTCTCCGTCAGTTCCGTCTCGCCCATCTGCTCCTTCAGTTTGTCGTAGAACGACATCGTGTCGCCATACACCATCTCCTCGTAGTCGGCAGAGTCAGCGCCCGACCCGCCGCCAGAATATCCAGCCGTAGGCATGTCGTCGTCGCCCCCACCAATGCGTTCGAGTGCCGCCGTCAGTGCGTCGTCGCGTTCCTCGCGTTCGTGCTGAGTCGAGAAGTCGTCGGCAGAGCCTTCCGTCCCTTCCGCATTGTTGTTGTCGTCACCGTATGAGGCAGTAGAGTCAGAGCTTTCCACATGACCGCTTTCAAACACGTCGTCGGTCGATGAAGTCTCCAGAGCAGGGTTGTCATCAAGTTCGGCGTTGACATTCTGCTCAAGTTCGGTAAGTGGCATTTCGAGCAGATGCACTTGCAGCATCTGCTGCTGCGACAGGCGTTGCACCTGCTGTAGCTTCTGCTCTTGGGTTTGAATAAGTTTCTGTGACATTTTATTCAAAATATTGAATCAGTTTCTCAACAGTTGTTTGCAGCATTTCCGGTTCGTTGAAGAAGCGTTTCCATGTTCGTTGTGCTTCGTCTACGAGTGGTGAGCTGTCGAGTGGTTCACGTTTCAGAATAGGGTCGAAGGTCTGGTATATATTCAGTACACAGACAATCTCCTCTGGTTTAATGCCAAGCATATTCGCCATGTCGAGCACTTCAGGCGTCTCGCTCACCATAGTGTTTGGCGTCAGCGAGAAGTAGAGGTTGAGAATAATGGCGAGCATAACTGGTGTGATGTCAGTCGACGAGTCTACGGGTCGGTATTCGCGTTCAAATGGCAGCGTTGTCTCCACGCCGTCATAGAACAGTCCTGAGTCGCCAAATCCCGCCATCTGTCTTAGTCGTTTCACGTCGCGCGTGAGTCGTTGGCGGTTGTTGGCGTATGTGTCCCATAGTCGTTTCAGCGATGGCGTGTCGTGTCGTTCGAGCACACGCATCTGCTCGTGTATGGTCTTGGGTTGTATATGAAGTTCTATGCCCAATTCCACTACCTGGTGTGAGTATTCTGATTTCACACCTACGGGTTTCTTCTGATATAGTTGCATAAGGAGCAACCAGTAGTCGTCTGACCAGAGAGGATGATTTGCCATAGTGATGAAGCATTGTTATTAATTGCAAAGTTACTGAAAGTCTTGCACAAAAAGGAATTAAACCATAAATTTTTAAATTTTAAAAAGACAAGAACGTTAAAGACAATAACATCAATAGGGGTGGTAAGACAACAATGTCAGTGGATAAGACAACAACATCGACAACAAGTCAACAACTTTGGAAAGTATGTGCGCCGTGCCAACCGGCACGGCTTGGAAAAGAAAGAGGAATTATTAACGACTAAATTAATGACTAAATTAACGGATAAATTAACGACTAATTAACGGGCAATTAACCGGCATTAACGACCTTGTTTTTTTGTCGTTAATTGCGGTTAATTACCCGTTAATTTACCCGTTAATTATTCGTTAATTTTTTCCAAGCCGTGCCGGTTGGCACGGCGCACATATTTTTTTAAGTTGTTGACCAGTTGTCGACGTTGTTGTTTTACTTCATCGGCATTGTTGTCTTTTACTTCCCATTAACAACGACCTTCACGCTATTGCCTCCAATCGCAACCACATACATTCCATTGCCTGGAGCCACAACCTTGCCATCTTCGCCTTGTGCCACCATTCTGCCCGCTGTGTCATACAGCTTGATGGTGTCATTGGTGTTGGCTGTGATGTTGTGTCCGCTGATGCGCAGCTTGAGCGATGTGCCGTCAGCAATCTGCTCCACCTCTGTTACGATGACGTCGATGTCCTCATACGTGTAAATGTAGCGATAGAGGAGCTTGCCGTCATGGTAATACTCACGCTGTGTCATATTGCCGTCCTCGTTGTAGGCGTATGTGAAGAAATCTGTCAATTTAAAAATATCACCAGCGTCATTTGCTACCTCTGTCACGTTCAATTCTGTCACTTGATGAGCGTCGTTGCGTTTGATGGTTGCACTCTTGGTAAAATCACTAACACTATTATCATTATATCTATATTTTTCTTTATATGTGTATGACATAGTGTTTCCGTCAACATTATATTCGCCCTCTACGCTCTCGTACAACACCCACGATTTGGTTTCATTGTTCCATGAGTAGTTCTTTGTGTTATTCTTAGGTAGTTGGTCTGCGATAAACTGTAACTGCCATCTATTGTTTCTTCCATTATCGATCCCATTTGTCTCTGGCCATACCGTTGGCAGTAGTTCAAAGTCGGGGACGATTACAACGCTGTTCTCATACTTTTCAATGCCAACCCACTCGTTGCCCTCTTTTTTGTATTTTTCCCAGAATTCGTGTGTGTCATCGTAGCGTGTGATAGTTTTAGACAATTCAATCACTTCGTCGTCACCAATTAAGTAGCGTGAGATGCGTGTAGTATATCCCTCGTCGTCGGTATGTCTGTAGTCTGATACATAATTGTATCTATGCTTGAATGTTCCGTCTTGTTCAAGACCATAAACCTTGGATAGTCCGTTGGGATATATTTCTTCCTTACTTCCCGAGCTGTATGTGCCATCTACGTTATAGTAGTATTCTATATGTGTTAGCACATTGTCTGCAGACAGAGTGTTTGTCTCCGTGGAATATATATGCTTATTGCCATCATCGTCATAAGTAAAACAGTCGAGTGTATAGCCATTGTTGGTGTAGGTATACTCGAAGCTCCGGGACAGTTTGTTGTTGTAATATTCCTTATCAACCGTTAGATAGCCGTTGTCGTTGAATTCAAGTTCGAGTCTGTTGTAGCCTTCGCCAATCTTCACCTTTTGTCCAGTGACTGGTTTCCACACGCCGTCCACCAGTTCATCCATGCGTTGTATCGCAGTAAGATTATAATCATTGACTTTATTTATTGTAGATTTCGTGCGCATAGATTTCAGCACGTTGCCATGGCAGTCGTAGAACACGTAGACGGTCCCATTGTCTTCTTTATAGCCAATGACATAGTTATCGTTGCTGTATACATACATGTTGTAAATCTCCGAGTTGTCGGCAGTGCGGATATATATGTATGATACGCCAATGCCTGGGTCTTGCCCCTCGGCGTAATAAGTATGTGTACACTTCTGAATCTCTATGCCGTCGAGGTTGCTCTCTGCTGCTTCACATCTTGTAGTGTTGCTGACATACCATCCCTTATCGGGATTGTATTTCTCGTATGCAATTTCTCTGAATCCTTCGGCATTGAGTGTGTGCTGATAATATCCGTTGGTGTAATAGTTTCTCATTAGAGTATTTATCCACTCATCAGTATTTATGTCGTATAAGTATCTGGTCTCACGTGTGTATCCAGTTTTAGGCTGATTCTCCTCAGTTTCTATCTTGCTGCCATTGCCGTATAAAACGAATCCATCTTCATTGTATGTTTTTTCAAGTGAGCAATTCAACTGCCCATCCTTGTTATAGCCTTTCTTTGTGAATCTGCTCAAGTAGTATTTATAACCGTCGCCCTGCTTCTTGCTATACTCACTTATGGTGTATGAGTTGCCGTCTACAACAGTCTCAGTATAGCCGTTATACCTATATTGGTCGCGCATGTAGTCTTGCTGTAGCTCAAACCATGTCAGGATATATCCAATTCTGTATGTATCCCCCGAATCATCATCTTTTATATACGATATGTCCTTAGTTATGACACCCTTTTCGAGGTGGCTATAGTCATATTCTATTTCACTGCTCAGCTGCCATTCGGCATCTATGCTATTACGTTCGAATGTAGTCTGTTTGGTCACTCTGTCCTTGCTGTCATATTCGAGCAGAATGCGTCTTTCGTCTTTGTACAAACCATCGTTTTTGTGTGTCTCTATCATTTCAGCATACAGCCCTTCCGACTTGTCGGTATAGGTATATTCGTATGTATTCTTGCCAATATATTTGATGGTGGGACGTCCATACTTGTCATACTTGAATGAGCCTTCTTCTTTAAGTTCCTCATTCTTGTCATACGCCTTGTAGCTGGTGAGCACGTTCATTTTCTGCTCAACACCTTGTGTAGCAGATGCAGCGTATGCTTTGGCTATACGCAATGGGGTGACGTTGATGGTCTTAGCAGGCTGTCGGTCCTGGTCTTCAGGGCTATGCTGCCTGGTTTGCATATTGTCAATGCCGAATAGAGGAGGACGTAGTGTTGTCTGTGCCACAGCGTCGATACTGAGTGAGCACATTAGGCTTATTGCCCAAGCGTAGTAGAATTTCTTTTTCATAATTGGTCAAGTTTTTAGTTGGTAAAAATGTTTAATTCAATCGAATGGGTAAATGTATATTGCAAAATTACTGAAAGTCTTGCATAAAAAGGAATTAAACCATAAATTTTTAAATTTTAAAAAGACAAGAACGTTAAAGACAACAACATCAATAGGGGTGGTAAGACAACAACATCGATGTTGTTGTCTTATCCACTGACATTGTTGTCTTATGATTAGTTTTTGTGTCTAATAAATCATTTATAGTGAAAATATCTACCATATCTGCCATAAATAGTGTAAGTAATTGATTATCAATAACTTCATGGCTGGCAGATGAAGCGACGGGGGCTGAATGTACCATCCTATCTGCCATACGAGAATGTTCATCTACCATGCAGAATTTTTATCTACCTTGCAAACGAGGCTTGTTTGCATTCAAAGTAGGGCTTAGATGCAATGCAAACAAGGCTTAGATGCAATGCAAACAAGCCTTAGTTGCAATGCAAACAAGCCTCGTTTGCAGGGTAGATAAAAATTCTGCGTGGTAGATGAGGCTTGAATCGTGGCAGATGGGATGGCACATTTTGCCATTTGGGGATTATCTGCCATTGTGTACGGTGTTGATTATCAGAGTATTGTGTGGTTTCTGGTAGATGTGGCACATATTTTCACCTATTCAACTTCCTATACACTCTATAATGAATGTAGTGTGAAAACCAGCTACTGGAGTATCGGCAAGCCACAGATTGCCGCCGCATGCCATCATCATTTGTCGAGCCAGAGACAGACCGATGCCCTGTCCCGTCTTCTTGGTGGTGAAGAAGGGAATGAACACCTCCCTTGCCACTTCCGGAGCTATCGGTTGTCCGTCGTTGCTGACGAGCAGTCGTATGTTGTTAAGGTTGTCTTTAGAGTCCTTAGAGATGTTATAGTCGTCTTCAGCAGAGCGAATGTCGATGTTGCGAGCTCCAGCCTCTATAGCGTTCTTGATGATATTGACAGTCACTTGTCGCAGCATGCCATGGTCGGTGTTGATGTGAGTAGTGTCGTTGAGGCAGACATGCCACTTGATGTCAGGATAGAGAGCCGTCTGTGTCTTGACAAACTGGCGCAGATTGAGAGGTTGAATGTCGGCAGGTTGCAGTTGCGTCAGTTTGCGATAGCTGTCTACAAATGTCGATAGGCTGAGGCTCGTGTCGTATATTGCCCTCATGCCCTCCTCAAGCGGTGTGTCCTTGACGAGAGGCGAGGCGATGTAAGCCTGAGTGATGCTCTGTATGGGCGCCACCGAGTTCATTATTTCGTGTGTCAGCACGCGTGTGAGCCGTTGCCACGACTCCACCTCGCTACGTGCCAACAGTCGGTTTATCTCACCCCCCATATCGTTGAGTGCAGCTTGCAGGTCGCGTTCGCCAGGGAAAAGTCGGTCGGTGTGGAGTCGGAAGGTGAAGTCGCGGTTGCGGAGAGCTTCGCGCATGAGGCGGGCGCGGAGGGAGAGGAGTCGCTGGTGGCGGTATTGCCAGAGGAGGAGGGCAACAATGATGATTGCCTGGAGGAGTATGATGTAATATAGAGTCATAAAATATGTATTATTAACGAACAATTAACGATGAAATTAACGATGAAATTAACGAATAATTAACGATAAAATTAACGAATAATTAACCGGCATTAACGACTACGTTTATTTTCTTTGTCGTTAATTCCCGTTAATTATTCGTTAATTAAGCCGTTAATTATTCGTTAATTAAACCGTTAATTAAGCCGTTATCCGTCTATTTATTTCTTCAGTTTCTTATACAGCGTCTGTCTCGTTATTCCCAACATTTCCGCCGCCTTGCTCACATTCCCATGACACTGTTCCATCGCCCGTTGCACATGTTCCAGTTCCATCTGTTCGAGTGGCATCACCTCACGGTTTTTGTCAATAGCATCGTGTAGTGTCGTGATAAGTTTGTCGTTGTCCCACGGTTTCGTCACAAAGTCGGCAGCCCCATACTTCAGTCCCTTCACCGCCAGTTGCACATCAGCGTATGCAGTGATGAGTATGACGGGCGTGTTAGGGTGCAGCTTCTTGATAGTGCGCAACCAGAAGAGTCCATCCATTCCCGTGTTCACACCCAGCGAGAAGTTCATGTCCAACAGCACAGCGTCCACAGCAGGCTCCTTGGCGAGTGTAGCCACGAGTGTGTCGGGCGACGACAGCGTGATGATATGCTCAAACTCAGTGGCGAGACAAATCTTCAGAGCCGTGAGAATAGCGCTGTTGTCGTCGACAACAATAAGAGTGTTGTAAGGGTAGGTCATACAATTTTTTTGTGTGCAAATGTAACTAAAAGTAGTTGCACTGCAAATGATTTTGATGGTTTTAACATTATTTGCTGTTATGGGCATTACCCTCTCATTGTATGATTTTCATACACTTTTCGGCAAATCTGCGTCAGAAAGGGCATGTTCTTTAAATTTTTCAGACTTTCCCCCATTGTTTATCCCTAAATTTGCATTGTCAAAACAAACAAAACAACGATAAGATGAAGCGAATATATTTAATGATGATGACTCTGGCTGCTGGGTTTCAGCTACATGCTGCCGAACCCTGGACCGTGGAGCGTTGCATGCAGTATGCCGCCGACCACAGCCACTCGGTGCGTCAGCAGCGGTTTGCACTTGACGACAGCCGGGCTGCCAAGACACAAGCCATCGGAGCCTTCCTGCCCAATGTCTATGGTTCGGTGTCGGGACAGATGAACTTTGGACGTGCTATCGACCCAGAGACCAATACCTATACAGACGTGAGCACACTGTATAATGGGTATGGATTGCAAGCATCGCTCACCGTATTCGACGGACTACAACGCTACAACGAACTGCGCATGGCGAAGGCTAATGTGGCGATGGGACGCAGCGCTGTGCAGGCAGAGAAGGACGACGTATCGCTCAAGGTGTACAAGGCTTATATGGACTTGGTGTATTGCCAGGGTGCTGTCGACCAGACGATGAAGAAGCGCGACGAGAGCCGAGCATTGCTACACCAGACCGAGGTGATGGCTGAGGTGGGGCAGAAGAGCGATGCCGACGTGGCGCAGATGCGAGCCACACTTGCTGCCGACGAGTATGAGCTGACGCACATGCAGAGTCAGACCACAAAGGCGCAGTTGGCATTGAAGCAGCTGATGAACTATCCTGCCGACTCAACGCTCAACGTCGTGCAGCCTGCCTTTGACCCCGAACCACAGCTTGCAGACACCCCGTCGCAAATAGCAGCCTATGCCGCCACCAACAACCCACGCATCCTCAAGGCGCAACAGGGTGTTGAGGCAGCACGCTACAGTCTGCGTGCTGCACGTGGCGCATTGCTTCCAACGATCTCTCTCTCGGGTGGCGTGTCCACCTCTTTCTATAGAAACATGGACAAAGGAGGACACGCCTCCTTCTCCGAACAATTCAAGAACAATGCCGGCGAGTATGTAGGGCTGTCGCTGTCGATACCTTTATTCAACCGACTCGCCACGTCGTCAACCATCCGACGCCGCAAGATTGCCCTCGACCAGGCTCGCGAGAATCTTGAGTACGAGCAGAGCGAGCTGCACCGCATCATCGTTGAGGCTGCGTCGGACGTAGAGAACAGCACTAAGGAGGTGGCTAAGATGCAAGAGCAGGTAGAGGCGGACAGCCTTGCGGCTCACCTCACCACACGCAAATACGAGGAAGGACTTGCCTCGTCGATAGACGTTAAGACGGCTGCCGTGACGCTGTTGCAGAGCAGAGTGAAACTGCTGCAGAGCCAGCTGACAATGGCGTACAACAAGAAGCTTTTAGCATATTATAAAGGAGAAAAATTATGGACCGACCAATAGAAAAGAAATCATTCCCGCGCCGCTACATCGGGTATATTGCAGCGGCAGTGGCAGTTGTGGTTTTGCTCGTGTGGATTATCTTCGGAAGTACAGCGAGCACAATGACCATCGACAGCAACGACGTGACTGTGAGCGACGTGACTCGTGGCAAGTTCGACGATTATGTGAGGCTCAACGGACAGGTGGTGCCTATTCAAGTGGTGCAAATCTCGCCCGAAGAGGGAGGCATCGTGAGAGAAAAGGTTGTGGAGGAAGGCACGCGCGTAAAAAAAGGCGACGTGATATTGCGACTGAGCAACAGCAATCTCGACTTGCAGATTCTAAACGCCGAGGCAGAACTTGCCGAGAAACAGAACCTTCTGCGCAACACACAAGTAACCATGCAGCAAGACCGGCTGAACAATCGTACAGAACAAGCCACTCTCGACATGGACTGCGACCGCAAGCTGCGTGCCTATCAGCAGAACTCACGACTCTACAAGGAGAAACTCATCAGCAAAGAGGTGTTTCTGCAAAGCAAGGAGGACTACAACCTCGCCTTGCGCAAGCAGCGACTTATAGGTCAGCGACTGAAGCAGGACAGCCTCTACCGCCATGTGCAGATGGCTCAGATGGAGGACAATCTCGACAATATGCGCAAGAACGTGCTCTTAGTGCGTGAGCGCAAGAACAAGTTGGAGGTGCGCTCTGCCATCGACGGCGAACTTGGATTGCTCGACGTGGAGCTGGGACAGAACATTCAGGCAGGACAGAACATAGGTCAGATTAACGACCTCAGCGACTTCAAGATTGAGGCAAAGATCGACGAGCACTACATCGACCGCGTGCGTCCGGGACTGACAGCCACCATAACCAGAGACGGCAAGGAATATAAACTGCGTGTACGCAAGGTTTATCCTGAAGTGCGCGACGGCTCGTTCCGCACCGACTTTGTGTTCGTCAGCTCACGTCCAGCACAGATGCGTAGCGGACAGACCTACTATGTGGAGCTGGCTCTCGGCAAGTCGTCGGAAGCAACATTAGTTCCACGTGGCACATTCTTCCAGACCACTGGTGGCAACTGGATATTCGTGCTCGACCGTTCGGGCAAGAAGGCTTATCGCCGAAACATAAGCATTGCACGACAGAACCCACAGTATTATGAGGTGACGCAGGGTCTGGAACCAGGCGAACGTGTGATAACCAGCGGTTACGAAGCATTCAAAGATAACGAAGTGTTGATTTTAAAATAACAATATTATGATAAAGACAGAAAACCTTACAAAAATCTTCCGCACAGAGGAAGTAGAGACCGTTGCTCTCAACGGTGTTAGCATTAACGTAGAGGACGGCGAGTTTGTAGCGATAATGGGACCGAGTGGTTGTGGCAAGTCAACTTTGCTAAACATTCTTGGTCTGCTTGACAATCCAAATAGCGGTGAATATTGGCTCGATGGCGAGCCTGTAGCCAAGCTCAAGGAGAAGGAGCGCACGAAGTATCGTCGCGGCAGAATAGGCTTTGTATTCCAGAGCTTCAACCTAATAGACGAGCTTACGGTTGAGGAGAATGTCGACCTGCAGTTGCGCTACATCGGAGTTCCAGCCAAAGAACGTCGCGAACGTGTAACCGAGATATTAAGAAAGGTGGGACTCAGCCAGCGTGCTAAGCACTATCCGCAGCAACTATCGGGCGGCCAGCAACAGCGTGTGGCAATAGCACGTGCCGTGGTGGGCAAGCCGAAGCTGATACTTGCCGACGAGCCTACGGGTAATCTCGACTCGAAGAGCGGACTCGCCGTAATGGAACTGCTCTCGCAGCTGAATGCCGAGGGAACAACCATCGTGATGGTGACCCACTCACAGCACGACGCTATGATGGCGAATAGAATTATCAATCTGTTCGACGGACAGGTTGTAGACAACAACGAGAGAATCATTTAAGTTGAGAGTTGAAAGTTGAGAGTTGAAAGTTGAGAGTTGAAAGTTATGAATAGCATAGAGAATCGTATAAATAGATAATCCCCACAATACAAATCATAACTCTCAACTTCCAACTCTAAACTCTCAACTATAAAATAACTCTCAGATAAAAATAAAACAATATGAAAAGTTTACTATATTTATTCCGTCGCTACCGCCTCGCCACCCTGCTCAATCTCCTGGGCTTGGGTGTAGCCGTAGCCACGTTCTATCTGTTCAT